>JBARNW010000090.1:0-1973 GCA_049641785.1 Minisyncoccia bacterium
ATATTGATGGCCGCAAGCATCGTTGATAGTTTTGAAGTCGTTTAAATCAACAAACAAAATTGAAAAATATTCAGCATCGATGTTTGCAATTTTGTCATTTTTGAGCAAATATTCTGCGCGAGCAAGAAGTGAAAAGTGATACTTGATCTGAACCTCCATTTCATACCGAGTAAACAATCCTGTCAGATTGTCGTAAACAGCACGTTTTTCTGCTAGAGCAAGGTTTTGTAAAAGTATGCGGTTATTTCTATTGGCCATCTCCAGCTCAATCGCCTTTTCCCTCAATGATGCAACCGCGTCATCGTAGCACCCTTGCATATGGCTCAGCTTATTTCTAAGCTCCGCATTTTCTGCTTCGCAATTGAGGCAGAGTATCCCGCCAGCGCTTGATTTATTCGACATAACAACTCCTCCTTTGTTTTGTTAATTAAAAGATCAAAATAACACTTTTTTAATTATAGCATAATTTGTATATATGTGTCAATATTGGTCATAATGATAAAAACGCTTACAATGTACGGATTAATTAGTAATTTTTATAAAAATAATGTCCCTACACGAACAAATAAAAGCTGAAGTGAAACCTGCAATGATGGCTAAGGACGCGGTGAGGCTTTCAGTCGTACGCAACATGATCTCAGCGTTTACGAATGAGCTTGTAGCGACCGGAAAAACCCCGCAGGATATCCTTGATGATGCAGGGGTCCTCAAGGTCATTAAACGCCTCTCAAACCAACGCAAGGACTCGATAGAGCAGTTTGTAAATGGTGGTCGCCCAGAGCTTGCAGAAAGCGAACAGGCAGAGCTTGCGATTTTAGAGAAGTACCTCCCCACCCTCATGTCACGCGAGGAAATCATGGTTGTTGCACTCGCAAAAAAGGATGCGCTTGGGGTAACCGATAAATCAAAGGCAGGTCAGCTTACTGGCGCTATCATGAAGGACCTTGCTGGCAAGGCAGACGGCGGAGATGTGAAAGCAGTGGTTGACGGATTATTCGCGTAATCTATTTCATTTTACCGCGCAGTGTTCGATGATATCCAACCGCAAAGCGATGTGCTTCGCTGTTTGCGAGGACGATGGCTCGGTCAAAAATACCTAGGGCGGGCTTTAGTATTGAATTTTTGCCCACAAGAAAATCTTTTGGCTTATGGTGTTCATCCTTTACAACGCCAACAACTGGAATATCTATCCCGCGTTCACTCAGTACTTTTTCAGCAGTATTTACCTGCGCTATACCCCCATCGACGACAATTAATTTCGGCATCTGCCATTCTGGATGACTGAGTCGTCGTATAAGCATTTCTCGAAGCGACGCATTGTCATCATTGGTGCTTGTTTTGATTTTAAATTTTCGATACTCGCTTTTCTTTGGTTCATTGTCTTCTAACACAACCATTACACCTACTGTATGGGTACCTGAAATATGCGCTACATCGTACGCTTCAATCCGAACAGGTAAAGACTCATATTGGCTAACCGCGGAAGCGCGCAGAAAATCCGCCTTTAATAACGCTACATCTTGAATATGATTAAGTGCGAAAATCGCCTTCTTTATTTTTCCTGCTTCTTCAAAATTTTGATTCCTTGCTGCTGTTTTCATTTCACGCTCGAGCCTACCAATAAGAGCTTTCTTTTTCCCCTCAAAAAAGAGTTTGATGCGCTGAATTGTTTTTGCATACTCTGTTTTTGTCATTGAACCTGAACAAACCCCAGGGCAAAGACCGATTTGAGCATTAAAGCACGGTCTTCCGATGTTTACTTTGCATTTATCTCTAAATGGAAAAATTTTGCGCACTATATTAAGAGCCTCACGCAGAACACTTCCTTGAGGAAAAGGGCCAAATGAATATTTGATCTCGTTTAGCTTTGTCTCGATTCCACGACTACGCATTGTAACTACACGCGGAAAATCCTCGTTTGTGATAACAACATAATTAAAACTTTTATTGTCTTTTTCTTTAGTGTTGTATGT
>JBARNW010000097.1:0-2558 GCA_049641785.1 Minisyncoccia bacterium
GTCTGGTGAGAGGACACGATCAGTCAAGCGACCATCGTTGGTTAGGATTACGAGCCCCTCTGAATCTTTGTCTAAACGCCCAAGAGGGAATAGTCCGCGAAGCGCTGGGAGCGATGATTTAATACTCTCGCCTTCTGTTTGTGTGTCTGTCGAAATCCCCCTAGGTTTATAATACGCAAGGTAGCGGTACGAACCCTCAATTTTTGCAATCACTTTAGCGGAAACCTCAACAATATCATCAGGAGATTCAACCTTGTCACCAAGGACAGCAACTTTACCGTTTATTTTTACCAAACCCTTGGTAATGAGCTCATCTGCACCACGACGCGTAGAATAACCCTTGTGGGCAAGATAGCGATTTAGGCGTACGGGAAATTCAAGAGGTTCCATAATTAAACGCAATTATATCACAATTTAATATAAAAATCAAGTTTTTCATTACGAAATTGTAAATTGAAAATGATATATAATTTATCCACAGATTTTTTATACATTTTTTATTTACACGTGTTACAATTAGCTCAAGCTTTTTTAAAAATATATGCGAGTACTTATGTTCGGATGGGAATTTCCTCCTCATAACAGCGGTGGTCTAGGCACTGCGTGTTTTGGACTTACCCGCGCGCTGTCATCACGAAAAATAGATGTACTTTTCGTACTTCCAAAAAAAGTTGGCGTGTCAGCAGACTTTATGAATATCCTTTTTGCAGATACACGAAAGGTGAAGTTTTTGGAAATCGAGACACCACTCAAACCGTACGTTACATCTGAGGGATATATTTACGAACGAGATAAAATAATCTCAGATATTTACGGCAATACTCTTATGCAGGAGGTGCGTCGCTATGCTCTACGCGCGCGCGACATAGCAAAAAAAGAACATTTTGACGTAATTCACGCGCATGACTGGCTTTCTTTTCTTGCAGGTGTCGAGGCAAAAAAAATCTCTGGGAAACCGCTCATTCTTCATATGCATGCTACAGAGTTTGATCGTACCGGCGGACAAGGTGTAAATCAGGATGTTTACAAAATTGAGCGCGAGAGCATGCAATACGCTGATGGGATTATTGCTGTATCTAATTTTACAAAACAAAAAATAGTTGAGCATTATGGGATCCCCGCACACAAGATCGAGGTGGTTCACAATGGTATTGATGAATGTGATTACGCAAATATCCCGGACAGACTCGCAGACCTTAAAAAGGCCGGACAAAAAATTGTGCTGTATGCGGGACGTATCACGATTCAGAAAGGTCCAGAATATTTTATTCGTGCCGCAAAGCGCGTACTTGAAGTAAACCAAAACGTACTTTTTCTTGTAGCGGGGAGTGGCGATATGGAAAGGCAAATGATGCTCGAGGCTGCGTCCCTCGGTATTTCTGATCATGTTGTATTTGTTGGGTTCCTTCGTGGGGATGATCTGAATGCGGTGTATCGCGCAGCGGATTTGTTTGTGATGCCGTCAGTTTCAGAACCATTTGGTATTACTCCCCTCGAATCCATCATTGCAGGCGCGCCTGTTCTTATTTCAAAACAATCTGGTGTGTCCGAGGTGCTCACTCATGCCTTAAAAACAGATTTCTGGGATACTGAAGATATGGCAAACAAAATTCTCGGTGTTGTGTCGCACCGTTCTCTCTGGCAAACTCTCTGGGGGAACAGTCGCGAGGAAGTGAGGAAAGTTACATGGGACGCTGCAAGTCGGAAATGCATCGATTATTATGAAAAAGTTATTTGCGAAAGCGGAGCTACGTCAGAGGTTCGCTATATCTAATCATAATCTGATATACTAGTAATCTATGGCATCAATCTGCTTTTATTTTCAGGTCCACCAGCCGTTTCGCGTAAAGGATTATCGCGTATTTGATATTGGGAAAGATAGTGAGTATTTTAATGACGATTCAGATCGCTCAATTAACAATAAAAAAATCCTCAACAAAGTAGCAGGGAAGTGCTATCTGCCAGCAAATGCGGTGATGCTTGAGCTTTTGAATAAGCATCCAGAATTTAAAATCAGCTTTTCTTTTTCGGGGGTATTTCTTGATCAGCTTCAAGAGTTTAGTCCAGACACACTCGAGTCTTTTAAAAAGCTCGTTGACACAGGACGTGTTGAGGTGCTCGAGGAAACATACTATCATTCGCTATCGTTTCTGTATTCACCAGAAGAGTTTCGTCGCCAGGTAAAAATGCACCGTGATAAAATTGAGGAGCTTTTTGGTGTTACGCCGACAGTATTTCGCAATACCGAGCTTATTTACAATAATGCACTTGCGCACGAGGTAGAAAAAATGGGGTACAAGGGAATCATCGCAGAGGGGGCAGATCATGTACTTGGATGGAAGAGTCCAAACTTTTTATATCGTCCACAAGGAACACAAAACCTGAAGCTCCTGCTCAAAAATTATCGCCTTTCAGACGATATAGCCTTTCGATTTTCATCAAAAGAATGGGCTGACTTTCCACTAACGGCGCCAAAGTTTGCGCAATGGGCATCGCAGGTAAATGGAAACGGACACGTTATAAATCTATTTATGTATTATGAGACATTTGGGGAGCAT
>JBARNW010000102.1:0-2436 GCA_049641785.1 Minisyncoccia bacterium
GTGTTTGCACAAGCTCAATCAAAAGTTTTTCATTGAGCTCCATGATTTCCTCTTTGGTTGCAAACGAAAGCTCCATATCAAGCTGAGTAAATTCTGGCTGGCGGTCACCGCGCGTATCCTCATCACGCATACAGCGCGCGATTTGAAAATATTTTTCCATTCCTGCAACCATGAGAAGTTGTTTGTATTGTTGAGGTGACTGTGGAAGCGCGTAAAATTTTCCTTGCTCAATGCGCGAAGGTACTACATAGTCACGAGAACCCTCTGGTGTAGACTTTGTAAGAAGCGGAGTCTCTATTTCTATGAATCCACTGTTTGAAAGAAAATTACGAACTTGGAGAGTAATGTCATGTCGAAGTCGCAAATTGCGCTGAAGGCGAGGGCGACGAAGGTCCAAGTAACGATACTTGAGACGCACTTCTTCGCCTATTTCATGTCCGTCTGAAGTGACATCCATTGGTGGCGTTTGGGATTCGTTTAATACTTCAATATTCAATACCTCAAGTTCAATATCTCCATTAAGAATATCTGCTTTAATGTTACGCTCTGGGCGTTTATTCACGATGGCAGAAACACGCACGACCCACTCTGGGCGCAAGCGCTGTGCAACATCAAGCGCCTCAACGTGATTAGGGAGAACCACAGCCTGCACCCTACCGCTCATATCACGCAAATCCAGAAACACCATCTTTCCTTGGTCGCGGCGAACATCTACCCATCCTTTTACGGTGACTTCTTTTCCAATGTGTTTATTTAAATCTTTAATGTATGTCCTGTCCATAGTTTTAGTGGTAAAGTTTTCCTTGTATTTCTTCTAACGCTTCTTCTCTCGTTTTGTCGTTAGCAAGACGCTCTATCAAATTATTTTGCGGGTCTTCCATAAGCTCGCGAAACCTTGCGCTGTTTGCGTTTATCCACATTCCAGCAAAATCCTCTCCTCCAGCGCGTTCTATTAGTTCCATCTGCGCGCCTTGTATAATTTCAAACTTATTTTGCTCAGGATTAATTAATGATTCTGCTTTGGTAACCATTTTTTCAAAAAAATTTGTCATAATGCTATTTTAAAATTAATCCCACTTTCTCACGTACGTCTTTCATTTTTTCCTGCGCTACATTGCGCGCTACTTCCCCACCCTCTTTCAGAATTTTCAAAACTGCCTCAGGGTCTCGCGCGATTTCCTCGCGACGCTCTCGTAGTGGCGCGATAAACGCGATTATTTTTTCTACGAGCAAATCCTTTGCCTCCTTGTAGCCAACTCCACCAGCAAGATATCGCGCGCGGAGAGCATCGGTGGCTTCCCCCGGGAAAAGCTCGTGTATAGCAAATACTTTGCACTCGCTCGGGTCTTTTGGCTCCTCCACACCTTTTGAGTCTGTGGGGATACTCATCACGGCTTTTTTAATCTCCTCGTCGCTCGCAAAAAGCCCGATAACATTTCCGTAACTCTTGCTCATCTTGCGACCATCGGTTCCGGAAACAGTTTTTACTTCCTCCAAAATCATTGCTTCCGGAATTTTGAATGTCTCGCCGAATATGCGGTTAAACTTTTGCGCAGTGTCGCGCGCAATTTCTATATGTTGTTTCTGATCAAGCCCAACCGGCACAATATCCGCTCCATACATTAATATATCCGCAGCCATAAGAATCGGGTAATCAAAAAGACCTACATTCACCTCCTTATTTTTTGCCTCAGCGTCTTTGAATGCATGCGCGCGTGAAAGGTAAGGCACTGTTGTAAGTGTATTAAAAATCCAAGCAAGCTCTGTGACCTCTGGCACATCGGACTGCAAAAAGAGTGTCGTCTTTTGTGGATCCACCCCTATAGCGAGATAATCCATCGCGAGGTCAAGTGTGAGCTTTTGTAAAAGCGCGCCATCAGACACACTTGTGAGTGCATGGTAGTTAGCAATAAAAATATATTGACGATATTCATCCTGCCTATCCACAAACTGACGCATAGCGCCAAAATAATTGCCAATATGAGCCGCGCCAGTAGGCTTTACCCCAGAAAGTAGCGTTTTTTGCATTTCCCAATGATAGCAGAAAAACTTATAGTTTTAAAGGGCAAATTACGTACTACCCTTTCACATCCAGCTCCACAAAGAAGCTTGAGCCTTGGCCTTCGCCTTTTGATTCTGCCCAAATACGACCCTCGTGCTTCTTTATAATTTCAGCGGCCACATAGAGACCGAGACCAGTCCCCTCGGTATATACCTTACTGACCCCTTCAGCACGGCTAAATTTTTTAAAAATCTTTCCAATCGTACTTTCACTCATCCCAATCCCTGTATCGTAAACATTAAAAATTATTTTTTTGCCATCGGTGCTTTTTTTAAGAAGTACAGAAACCTTGCCATTTGGAGTATACTTTATTGAGTTGTCGATAAGGTTTGAAAAAACCTGACGAAGTTTACCATCATCACCAACAGTTATGA
>JBARNW010000112.1:0-14599 GCA_049641785.1 Minisyncoccia bacterium
CACAAAGCCCGTAGTAGGTAGACCGACTGAAGCCTGATAGGCAATAACTGCCTTTCTTGTTAGGGAGAAAAAATTACCAGATGTTTGCCCAGAAAGAAAACCCTTTGTAATAAGAAAGTCTTGAAGCTCTGAAACTGCTAATCCTCGTGAACCATATTTGAGGTTTGTGTCTATGGAAGCGAACGAAACACTGGGAATAATAAAAACTCCAATTAACAGGGCAATGTGTAGTTTTTTCATAGTAATTTTAATATCTAATAAAGCTAACCTAATCTTATTCTTAATCGCTCAGAAAACAAGTGGCAACCTGAGATACAAAAAGCCCACCACGGGTAGCGGCCGAAGCCACTCGTACAAGTTTCCTCGTACGGCGAGTTAAGCGACCCCATGATGGGTTCTTTGTGCTTAACTCGACTTTTCGCCATGCCAGCAATTTCTCGCTGGTTTAGGCTACTTTTTGCTTATTCAGTTGTGCACAAATGCTACCATTTTCGTTGCTTTTTAGCAAAGGAAAAATTAAAAAAGTTCTAGAAAAATAAGGCTAAAAGTGGTATTGTGTAGGGATATTACGATTAAAATAAATATGGATGAAGAATATTTTAAAATCGATTTCCCAAAGGTTAAGCCTTCGCAAAAGTGGCTGGAGGCTTGGTGGCAAAAAAATATTAATACATTTCTTTATGCTGTAGAAAACCCCGATGTTCAAAAAGCGATACAGGAATACAGGAATTTTTGGCTTACTGGGGAAGTTGGAACTACTCCAAATGAATTAAAAAGAATCATTCAAAGAATTTTTTTGAAAGATTGTGAGCGCAATAAAGATTTATCAAAACTTACTTATGGGAACGGATTGGCTATACGGCGGGGCGATGATTATTATGTTATCAGCAAAGATGGGCAGCGAGAAACAGAGTGGAAAATTAGCAATCCGTTTGAAATATTTAATAGCGATGAAATACTGAAACCCCAAACAAAAATGAGGCTAGTTGAGATGCTAGCCAACCCCTCAGAATACGGGTGGCTTTTCGAGACAAGACATTCAATAAATGAAGAAGTACTGGTTTATCCATCTTCTCACACTACAATATACAACCTTCATAAATTAACATTTCTGCATACGCTAGACATTCATATTTTAGGAAGGTACAATCTTGATTATTTTGTTTTTTGGCCGATGTTTTTTTATTACGCAATCACAAACGATGTAAACTTTGTAATTAAGAATGTCGCTTTTCTTCATTACCCCGTAAAATTATTCCTTGTTAAGGATGGTGAGCATGAAATTTTGGAATTTAGGCTGTATGGTAATTGTAATTTTAATGAAATATCAAATTTCATTAGTGATAACAAGAAAAAGTTAGATAAACTTAATAGATTGATGGGGCCAACAGCCATCACTTCTAGTGGGATAAGAGACTATCATTATTATCGTGCCATAAATAAACATGAGGGTGACGGTGTTAAGGCTATTGATGAACTTCAAAAAGCTAAAGTTATTTCCCTAAAAGTTACGGACAAGGAGACCAGAAATTATTCCGAGTATTTAAAACAGGCATCACTGAGGGATTCAAGTTATGGAACAAGGAATAATAACGTAAAAGATGCCTTTAGTGTTGAACTTAACCAGATTAGAGCAACTGCCTCTCAGGTCAAAAAAGAGGTTGATTCGTTTTCTACATACAGCAAATATTCCGATTCTAATGAGATTGAAGAACTCATAGACGACATTAATAAATTGCAATAAGCAACAAACCTCAAGAGGTTTCTCGCATTAACGCTACATACCAATGTAGCGTTAATTTTATGCGTCTTATACTTCTAATTAAGAGACAAAATCTCGGATTACTAGAAAACATAACAATGAAAATTAATATGGGAGAAAATAACTATTTTGAGACAACCGACATTTCGTTGGCGAGCGCGATTGTGACCTTTGGTGGAAAGATTGATGCAATTGATAAGGCAGACCCATATAGGTCAGTCTTTGTCTTTAAAAGAAGCAAAGAATTGGATGCTTTGATTCAAGGTTTTTGGGCACACTCTTTGTCAGTCGACCCACTAGCATACTTCAATTGCCTTAAGGAAGTTAAGAACAGGCTATACCAAACGATTGGGTAATTTTTGCTATGCAGATAACGGTTCAACAGATTGATAAATTCATTCAGATATACCAAAAGAACTTTGGTGTGGTGTTGAGCCGTGATTCTGCGTACGAGAAAGGGAATAAATTAGCAGAAACGATAAAATTAATACTACAAGAAAATTATGAGAAGCATCGAAAGACGGTTTGAGATAGTTAAAGGTAAAAACAAGGGTGTCGGCGATTATATCAATTTTGCAAAGACAGTGAAAAATCAAAACTTTAGCAAAGAGATGATAAGGAGATGGTTCACCAAATTAGTACCAAAAGAGGATTATGACCAGAGAGACAAGAAGCAACTTATGGGCCACCTCGCAAACCTTTCAAGTGGGGCTGAGGACAACGGTTTATCGGGGCTATAAGGGGCCACAGCGAACACAACAGATTAAAATGACCATTACTATACTATGCCCGAAAAATTAGAAAATTATGTGATATTCCAACGAAAGATTTCGGCTGATTATCGCAACCGCATCATTACGCTAGATGAATTCAGTGTGTATGTGTGGCTACGACTGAATGCTAACCCATACGGAATATCAGTCACGAGCTTGTCGAGCCTTTCCGATGACTTGTTTAGAGCGCAGAAATCAGAAAACTACATGAACAAAGTTTTATTGTCTCTCAAAAAGAAGAGGTTTATATACTACAAGAAGCGCGCTGGGTGCAGAGGTTCATTCGAGGTGCGTTTGGGAGATTTTCTTTTACCTACCAAGGGAGTAACGAGTTTAGACAAATTCTTTGAAGCAGAAAATGGCAGAGATGTTGATGTCCCAGAGGGGTCTTTGAAGTCAGAGCTAGTGCAGAGCTTCGATGCTCCTAGTCAGAACTTGAACACAATAAAAAGCGATATAAAAGCGTTGGTTTCTTCGTTTTCTATTGATGGCAATGGCAGAGGTTCTAATAACGATACTGATACTAATAAAAATAATAATAAAAATCGTACCGCAGTCGTTTCTTTTAAGAAAGAGGATATTTACACAAAGTCATTTAAACCAACTTCATTTGAAGAACAAGAATGTTTAAATATAGGGATAACATTGGGTGAGAAGAAAATGAATTACATTTTGAGCATTTATCACAGGTATGGGTTCCACATAATTGAGGAGGCGGTTGGAATATACAACGACAGGATTACGACCACCATAGACAACAAACCTGCTTTCTTTAATAGCATCGTGCAGGATATTTTAGGTCGTGCGGGACTTGAGGTAAGCGAGAATCTTTATTGATTTAGGTTATTAACAGTTATGGCAAGATATTATTACCCAAACGCAAGGAGCACCACTGAAGGAGCCAAGAGGATTGAGCTTCCATGGCTTAAAAAGCATAACTATCTTAATGGATATGGTCGTGGAAATATGCAGTGGTCTCAGAATGGTAATCCAACAGGAAATATTAATATAAAAGTTTATACAACAACTGAACCAAGAATTGAATTTTCATATAAGATTAAGAAGCATAGCGAGACTATATGGAATGAAATGGATTATCAGTTTCAAATGGTAAAAATACCGTGTCACTTTGGAGGCTTTAAATGGTACTTTGTTTGTGGTTTATATAAAAACCAAGTCTATTGTGGAAGGCGCGCAAGGATACTCTATGAAGTAGGTAATTATTTTGGATGTAGAAAGTGCGCTGACCTTTCGTATGAAAGTTGCAACGAAGGCAAGAGATTTAGAGGAGGACTATTTAGAATCCTAATGAAAGAATCGGAAGCAGAAGATTTTTACCTCTCACTTAAAAGAAAATTTTACAAAGGAAAACCGACTCGAAAATACAGGAAATACCTTAGGCTTGAAAATTTGTCGGATAAGGATGTGGAAGAGGCAGAGAGGGTCTTAAAAAGTGGACAATTTTACTAACCTTATTGTGTAATATGAGGTATAATAAAGAGAATAAAAAGGTTGAATTTTGTAGTAAATTACGATGAATAAAGACATTAAAAATAAGAACAAATATTTTATTTATGCTCGGAAAAGCTCCGAGTCTGAAGATAGGCAAATGGCATCAATTGATGCTCAGATAAACGAGCTACAAAAATTAGCAGAAGATAACGGACTGAATGTTATCGAAGTGCTTTCTGAATCAAAGTCAGCAAAGGGTCCTGGCAGAGAAATTTTTAATAAGATGCTCGAGCGTATTCATAACGGCGAAGCACAAGGTATCATTTGCTGGAAACTAAATCGCCTTGCTCGTAACCCGATTGATGGTGGTCAGATAAGTTGGATGTTACAACAGGGGTCAATTCAACATATTCAAACATACGGCAGGAGTTATTACCCAGCAGATAATGTGATTATGATGGCTGTGGAACTAGGAATGGCGAATCAGTTTATTCGTGATTTGAGTGTGGATACAAAGCGAGGGTTAAGGGCAAAGGCAGAAAGAGGATGGTATCCGACATACAGTACGCTTGGCTATATACACAATCCATATAAGAAAAAAGGGGAAAGAGAAATAATTAACGACCCTGAGAGATTTGAATTGGTCCGTAAAATGTTTGATTTGATGCTTACGGGGAGGTATTCAGTGAATAAGATATGGCAAATTGCACGAGGTGAATTAAGCTTAACTAGTAAACAAAATAAACTAGTTGCACTCAGTACTGTTTACAGGATTTTTAATGACACGTTCTACTATGGAGATTTTGAATATCCAAAAGGAAGCGCTAACTGGCAAACAGGAAAGCACAACCCGATGATTACAAGACAGGAATTTGACCAGATACAAGTTTTGCTAGGGAAAAAATCAACATCACGACCAAAGATGCACGATTTCGCTTTTCGAGGTCCTATTTTATGTGGAGAATGTGGCGCCCTTATAACTGCTGAATCAAAAGTGAAAAGGCAAAAAAACGGAAACGTTCATTTTTATACTTATTACCACTGTACTAAGAAGAAGCACCCAGAATGTTCACAACAGGCTATTGAAGAAACTCAACTACAGAAACAGATTTCAAATGTTCTAGGCGAGATTGAATTACCCAGTGATTTTTGTGAGTGGGCGCTGGATGTTCTTAAGAGTAACAATGTTGTCGAGGCGCAGAGTCGCACACAAATAATTGGCAGTCACCGTAAAGAATATGACAGGGTTCTTAGTAAACTTGATGGTCTTATTGATATGCGAGCAAGCGGAGACATCACTAGTGAAGAGTTTGTGAAGAATAAAACTGCTTTCTTGGAAGAGAAACATCGTTTGGAGATGCTAATGGGAGATGTGGGGCAACGAGCAGATGATTGGCTTGAGCGAGCTGAGAAGTATTTTGAATTTGCACAAACAGCAAAGAACACTTTTGATAAAACAGATTCACTCGAGGTGAAGAAGACCATCTTAATGTTCTTAGGTTCGAACCTCACGCTGAAAGATAGAATACTCAGTGTTTCGTTGGAAAAACCACTGATGTACATAAAAGAAGCCTCTAACGAAGTGAAAGCGATGCGCGAAAGGTTAGAACCTGCAAAAAATGGCTTGGTTGAGAAGGATTTGAGGGATTACTACCCTCTAAATCCTAAGATGCTCCGCGGGTAGGGATCGAACCTACGACCAAGCGATTAACAGTCGCTTGCTCTACCACTGAGCTACCGCGGAATATTTACTTTTGATTCCGTCAATTATGTAGTCTTATTTGAAGTGCCACGATTTTGGCCAAACTTTCATCCAAGATGTGAATCAGCTTATTCAGAATCAGCTGATTCGGCTACCGCGGAATACAAAATGCATCATACCAAAATTTGGGAAAATAGCAAAATTTTGATATGATGCAAGCTTCCCAATCTATATTAAAATACAATCTTAGTAAATATGAAAAAAACAAAAATCGTCGCTACGATAGGGCCAGCATCTGAGAGGGAGGAGCTGCTAACAAGCCTTATAAAGGCAGGAATGAATGTTTGTCGTTTAAATTTTTCTCACGGGTCGCACGATGAGCATGCTGTGCGGTTAAAAAATATTCGCACAGTTGCAACAAGGCTAAATACACCGATTGCAATATTGCAGGATCTTTCTGGCCCAAAGATACGTATTGGCGATTTTTACCAAGAGCGCGTGATGCTAAAAAAAGGTAGTATTTTTACACTTACCACAAAGTCATGTATAGGAGATGAGACTCGCGCCTTTGTGAACTACAAGGCTTTGCCAAAAGAAATCAAAAAAGGTGATTCAATACTTCTCGATGATGGTAAAAAAAGACTTGAGGTTCTAGATGTAAAAGGGGATGAGATCAAGTGTCGCGTTATTGTTGGAGGGGAAACAAAGGGTCGTCGAGGTGTGAACCTTCCGGGTGTTGCGCTTAAAATTAGTTGTCTTACAGCTAAAGATAAAAAAGATGTTATTTTCGGTATTGAAAACAAGGTTGACTACGTAGCGCTTTCGTTTGTGCGTCGCGCATCTGATATTCGTGAGCTTCGAGCAATTCTTAGCAAAGCGAAATCAACTGCGATGATTATTGCAAAGATTGAGACCGAGGAGGCTATTGAGAACATAGATGCCATTATCGCTGAGGCAGATGGTGTAATGGTGGCGCGCGGGGATCTTGCTGTAGAGGTGCCAGCCGAGCAGGTTCCATTACTCCAAAAAATGATGATAGAAAAATGCAACATTGCAGGCAAGCCTATTATTGTTGCAACACAAATGATGGAATCGATGATAAAGAGTCCTGTGCCAACACGAGCAGAGGTTTCTGATGTTGCAAATTCAATTTTGGACGGCGCGGATGCTGTGATGCTTTCAGAGGAGAGCGCGCTCGGTGAATACCCAGTGGAAACAGTCTCGATGATGACGCGGGTCGCTATTACTGTGGAAAAAAAATATCCACACCACGAAGCTCTTTATGGAGATATCCTTGCTTCTAGGATAAGCGCTCACAGCGAATACAAGGATGTTTCTGATTCAACCACGTTTGCAACAGTGAGCACTGCCTCAAATGTGGGGGCGGTGGCAATTATAGCGCTTACTGAGTCTGGTTTTACTCCCCGCATGATCTCGCGATACCGCCCAAAGCAGCCAATTATTGCTATGAGCACGCGACGACATGTGGTCGAGCAGCTCGCGCTATCATTTGGGTGTTTCCCAGTCCTTGCAGAAAAACTAACGACAATAGAAGATGTTATAAAGGAAGTTCGTTCATTTGTAATTTCTCATAAATTTGCAAGAAAAGGAGACAAAGTAGTAATTGCTGCTGGAATCCCATTTGGACGAACTGGTGGCACAAACATGCTTTTAGTAGAAGTTATATAAATTATGTATATTCGCGTTCGCGTCTCCGCAGACGCTAAAAAGGAAATATTTGAAACGAATTCCAGTGATTCATTTTTGATTTCTGTAAAAGAACCAGCAGAGGGAAATCGCGCAAACACCCGGGTACTTGAGATTATTGCTAGACATTTTGGAATAGAACCTAAGCAAATTCGCATTATTTCTGGTCACCATGCTCCTGGGAAAATATTATCGATACCAGATTAGCAGTGTATGAACGATAATCCCTTCACTTGCCTTCCTTGTTTGTGAGATGATATACTGTGCTTATGAATATCAAAATTACAACAACAAATATTGAGCTTACGTCTGCAATTGAGTCGTATGTATATGAGAAGATGAGAAGTGTCGAAAAGTTTGCAATTCCGCACGAGAGTGAAGATCCGGTTGTAAGCGTGGAGATTGGAAAGACAACCAACCATCATCAGTCAGGAGATGTATTTCGAGCGGAGGTGAACATGAAGGTTCGTGGAAAGCACTTTCGTGCAACATCAGAAAAAGATGACCTATATGCGGCAATAGACGATATGCGAAATGAGCTTGTTCGTGAGCTTACATCACATAAGGAAAAGACCAGAACGATGGTGCGTAAGGGTGCAGGGATGATCAAAAATATGCTTCGATTTGGACGCGAGAAGTAATAACTAATAGCGATAAAATTATGAGTACACAAAATTATATTCTTACTGCTATTGCGGTATCAGTTATCATTTTAATTGTGTGGATTAGTGGAGCAGAGAAAATACAACCAAAAGCGACAACGGAACCAGTCGCAACAGAAAATAAAATAGAAATAACCCCAGAAACAGATAATTCAGAAACAAATATGACAACAGTAATAATTACAACCAACCAAGGGGCGATCACACTAGAGCTTTTTGCCGAAACAAAACCAAAGACAGTGGAGAATTTTGTGAAGCTTGCGAACGATGGATTTTATAATGGCACGCGCTTTCACCGTGTTATCAAAGGCTTCATGATTCAGGGAGGAGATCCGCTTTCAAAAGATGTTGCGAATCAGCCGAGATGGGGAACAGGTGGTCCAGGATACAGCTTTGCAGACGAGCTTAGCACTGAGAATAAAAATGTTATCGGCACAATCTCAATGGCAAACTCAGGCCCAAACACAAACGGCAGTCAGTTTTTCATCAACACAGCAAATAATAATTTCCTAGACACAAAGCACACAGTATTTGGAAAAGTTATCGCAGGAATGGATGTCGTGATAGCAATAGATGGTACTAAAACAGTTAATCCAGCGCAACATGACGACCGTCCAATTGAGGATATGATCATTGAGAAGATAGAGGTGAAATAGTTGACAAAGACAGATACTAGTTTTTTAAATAAACGGAAAAAATCCCCATTGTAACAATGGGGATTTTCTTTGTTTATTTTTGCCCTCTCAAAAAATCCTCATACGCCATTTCCTTTTTTCCTTCTGGTATCACACGGTCAATTACGAGAGTTCCATTATCTAGATGCGCCTCGGTAACAACAACACGAATATCTCGCCCATTTCGATTGGTTAAAAAGTATGCTCTCGGCCATGTGTCAAACGCGCGAATTTTTCGAAACATGCGCGTAGAATCGTCATCGAGATAGATCTGTCCGCTACCACTCGTCATTTTTTTTGTGTATGTTGCCTTGTCATGATCCTGCTCAGTGGACTTAATGGCGCCAGACACCCAGAGCGGAATTGCTTTAACAAGTAATTTCCCGCCAAGAGTGCCAAGTGTTTCCTCTAGCTCTGATCCCTTTGGTGGCCAGTTTGGCACCGTAATTTTTTCTTGCGCGACAATAGGACCGTGGTCAACTTCTTCATCAATAAGCATGATCGTCACCCCGGCTTCGTGTGGCAACCCGACAGGAGCGTCTTCCAAAATTGCCGATTGTATTGGCGATGAGCCGCGTAGTTTTGGGAGAAGTGATGGATGCACATTGAGTGTGCCATATTTGGGCAGGTCGAGGATAGTACGAGGAACGATTTTCCCATATGATGCAATAATAAACAACTGACATTCGAGTGCCGACAGACGGCCCATAAATTCAGAATCCAGCTTTTCTGGTTCAAGTGTTGGTATGTTGTGTGTATCTGCCCAAACTCCTACTTCACTTTTTGTGACCTCGAGCCCTCTCCCTTTTTCTCTTGGTGGTGCAGTAATAATAAGAGAGGGGAGCAACCCTTCTTGCGCCATTTCGTCAAGTATAATTACTGAAATGCGTGACGTGCCCCAAAATGCAATACGTGTATTATTCATGATTATTTCGTGCCCCCCTCAAGTCTTATTTTTTGCTACTCTGCGTTTATTTTTTCTACATTGCGCGCGGAATCAATAAAAAGAGTGCCGTTTAAGTGATCTGTCTCGTGTTGAAATATTTGTGCTAAGAGCCCGCTTCCTCCCCAGGTGAATACTTTTCCATTTTGGTCGTAGGCGCGTACGGTTGCCTTTTCTGCGCGAGAGACTTCTCCATAGAGCCAACGCACCGAAAGACACCCCTCTGGCATCCAAACTTTTTTTCGAGAGAGTTTTGTAATAACAGGGTTAATGAAGACCATGTTGGATTTTTTGATTTTTGGGTTATTGTGAGTCTCCAAGGTAGCTGGTTCGTTGTGGCCATTTTCGTTTTCTTCGTCGTCCTCGTACTCAAACGCTCTATGTGATACTATAAATATACGCAAAGGAACACCAATTTGTGGTGCTGCAATCGCAACACCGTCAGGCTCCTTTTCTAGGGCTACCACCATGTTGTCTAATATCTTCTTGAGGCGTGGTGAAGAGAAATCCTTTGGATTTACTGACTCGGCTTTTTCTCTAAGAACCGGATCTTCTTTTTGAACGATCTTAACCATAATTCCTGAAGCATACACTATTTTAATTTCTTTTTAAAGAATTCTAGAGTGACTACCTACAATGTGCTATAGCACCGTATAGGTAGTCACTCTAGAATTTACAGCAAATGATCTGGATTTATTTCAATGGTAAATTGCATGGGAAGCGACCGGAGTTTGGACAGAAGATCTTGGTTTGGCCAGTTATCTTCAGCAAGTTTTATGATCATATGCATACGGAAAATATTTTTTGGCTCACGTGCCATTGTACCAGGCACGATTGGTGCATACATTTCTAAAAAGATTTTAAGGCGCTCCATTTCTGAGCCTACTCCATCACGTTTGCCGCGCAGTGTGATTTTGATAATTGTGCCGTATGGGGGATAGGAAAATATTTTTCTAGTAGCAAGTTCGTTTTTCGTGAATTGTAATATATCACCAGAAAGCGCTTGCTCAAAAATGCTCACATCATCAGAGCGAGTTTGGATTAGTAATGCCCCAATTGTTTTTTCACGAAGTGCGAGGATGAGGGCAAAAATACGCTCCGACATTCGAATATCTGGTATAGCAAATAGGGAATCAACAGATACGATAGCGGTATTATCTATCGTATCAAGTAGTGGGATGGCCATTGGTGTCGCAACAAGGATGCCCCCAGCAGACTTTTGGAATTGTTCAATTATTTTTTTTGCTTGCGAACGAGTTTTTGCTCTGTCACCATCCAGAATAAATAATGGTGTTGTTGGGGAAAGTTCTAAAACTTCATCGCTGATGCGGTCTATGCCAATACCAACACCTTGAAGTTTCCACCCGCCACAATTTGGACATGTTTCATTGACATTGTTTTCAGGGATACGTGTGAAACCACAGCCATGGCATATGAACAACTGCGTTGTTTGGTTTGCCACAGATTCTTTTTTGTGAATTACTAGCGGGGCGTCACATTCTGGGCACTTGACGAGAGTGCCACAGTCTCCGCATGTTGTTACAGGAGCGAGTCCTTTTCTTGCACACAGAAGGAGTACTTTTTCTTTACGCACGCCTGCGTTTTGAAGAAGTTCTTTGAGTTCACTGCTTAGTAAAACCATTTCTCGACGGCCAGTGTTTTCTCTTAATGATTTTTCTTCTTTGCGCGGGTCTATCAGTATAGTTTTTGTGTTTCTGTTTGCCTCCTGACGAGCATATTGTGCGATACGAATAAATTCACCAATCACACCACTAGTAACCCTTTCATATGTCTCAGGGCGTAGTATCGGCGCCCCAATAATGAGCGTGCTCATAGAAGCTCTCGCGTATTTTTCTATAAACCCTCGCAAATCAATTGGCGTTCGAGACGGCATTTTCCATGCATTGGAATGCTCTTCTTCTAGAATGATCGTATTAAAATATCGCGGGAGGCTAAGATATTGTGTGGTTCCAACAACAAGAATCGCATGTTTTTCAGACAGAGCATTTTCCCACCTTTCAATGACACGCTTTTTGGTTAAGCTGCTGTGAAAAGTAAATGTATAGTTTTCAATGCCTCGCTCAAGTTCTTTTGATATACGCAAAACATCGTCTTCTGTTGGAACGCAAATATAGATCGATTCGTGTCTAATGAACGCCTCACGAACAAGCCTGCGATATGCTTCGAGGCGCATTTGTGTGGTTTCTTGAATTGCTTTAATTTCGAAACTGCCATCAGTTTTGTTTATTTTAGGTTCATTAAGCGTTCCATTAATGTGAGCATCCAATATTATTTTTGGCGTGAGAGTAAGAAGCACTTCTCCAAACTTTTGAGCTGTTGCGTTTGCAGTTTCCTCTACAGCTTTTAGAAATGCTGGTAACCAAATACGACGTGGATGAGCGCGTGATATTTTTCTTATTGCATAATCAGATGATTTTAGTGAAGTTTTTGCGTCAGATACTTCTCTTGATTCGAGTACAATGGCCGGAACCTCACGTGTGCGTATTGGAGCGATGATTACCATTCCAGCGGGAATTGGCTCTTTTGAAAAATATGTAAGTGAGCCTTGTAGTGCGCCACGAACGATGGGAGCAACGGTAATTATTTGCATCTATTCATAGTAATAGAAAAAGCTAAAAATAAAAAATTTATGTCGTATGTTGTATTACCACATAAAGTATTCGTTTGGTCAAAACGACTACAACGTAGTAGTATACGAGATACATCTCTATGAGCAACACATTTGTTATTAAAGGTTTTGGTGGTGAACGAAAGCTAAGTGGCAAGGTATCAATTACTGGTGCAAAAAATGCCGCACTAAAGGCCATTGCATCAACGGTGCTTTTTCGTGACACTGTGACCCTCACCAATATCCCAGAAATTAACGATACCTTCCGCATGTTCGACCTCCTAAAAGATATGGGGGCGGATGTTATAAATGTAAAGCACGGAGCATATACAGTTTTTATCCCGCACGGTTTTGCAACAGAGCTTTCTCCTGGGATAGCAAAACGTATGCGTTCATCCATAGTGCTCACTGGCCCTGTTTTAGCGCGTTACGGAAAGGTTTCCTTCCCGCATCCTGGCGGTTGTGTTATTGGTGCGCGACCACTCGATTTATTTGTTGATGGTTTCGAAAAAATGGGCGCAAAAGTGTCAGTAAAAGAAGACTCATATCTTGTCGAAGCAAAAAATGGACTCAAGGGTGCGGAGTTTTTTCTTAAAAATCAAAGCGTCACAGTTACAGAAACCTTTATGATGGCTGGAGTATTAGCAAAGGGGAGTACTATTATTAAAAATGCCGCAATGGAACCAGAGATCGCTGATCTCGCACAATTTTTAAATAAATGCGGTGCAAAGATTATTGGAGCTGGCACGCCAACAATAATCATTAAGGGAGGAAAGCTCTTGACTGGATCTAGGAATCCGTATAAAACAATGCCAGACCGCATTGAAGCAGGAAGCTTCCTTGTTCTTGGAGCACTTGCTGCGCGCGAACTTCATATTACAAATTGCAAGCCAGAACATTTAGAATCTCCGATTGAACTCTTGCGTGGCGCTGGTGTCAACATCGAAACAAAAAAAACTGAAATAATAGTGCGCGCGCCATCAAAGCTTCGCGCTGTTGATTTTAAAACACACGAGTATCCAGGGTTCCCGACTGATTTACAGGCGCCGATGACAGTGCTTCTTACGCAGGCCGAAGGTGAGAGTAAAGTATTTGAGACTATTTTTGAAGGTCGCTTAAATTATACAGAATCCCTTTCTGCTATGGGTGCGTCTATTACAATGATGGATCCTCATAGAGTGCTTGTGCGTGGAAAGTCAGACTTGCGTGGACGAAAGCTTACGAGCCCTGACCTACGAGCTGGACTCGCATTCGTTATCGCAGCCGTTGTTGCAAAAGGGGAGTCAGTCATCCATAATGTGGATACGACGATAGACAGAGGATACGAGGATATTGAAAATCGTTTGCGTGCCATTGGTGTAGAAATAGAACGAGCGCAAGTATTAGCTGAAAGCGTATAATTATGGGAATTTTTGTAACAAAAATAGGTATAGATCTCGGCACAGCAAATACACTCGTGTATATTCCTGGTAAGGGTATTGTTCTCAATGAACCGTCTGTTGTTGCTGTTGACCAGCAAACAAATCGCATTATGGCTGTAGGACTCGAGGCAAAACAAATGATCGGTCGCACCCCAGACAACATTGTCGCATATCGTCCCATGAAGGATGGTGTTATTGCGGACTATCGCGTGACGGAGGCCATGATTCGATACTATATGAGCAAAGCCCTTGGTAAGTGGAATATTTTGAAACCTGAAGTAATGGTATCTGTACCTGCAGGCGTGTCGTCAACAGAACGTCGTGCGGTTATTGAAGCCACCATCAAGGCAGGAGCAAAAAATGTGTATGTGGTAAAGGAGCCCATCCTTGCGGCAATAGGTGCAGGCATCCCAATTTACGAAGCGCGCGGACATATGGTTGTTGATATTGGTGGTGGCACGACAGATGTTGCGGTGATATCTCTGGGCGGAATTGTTGCTTCAACCTCAGTTAAGTGCGCAGGAAATAAAATAGATCATGCGATTGCCGATTATATTAAAAAAACATTCAACCTAGCTATTGGTGATCGTACCGCTGAGGAGATAAAGGTTCGTATTGGGTCGGCTGTGCCGATGGACGACGAGCTTTTGTTGACTATCAAGGGTCGTGATTATGTTACTGGTTTGCCACGTACAGCTCAGGTGACGACAAATGAAATAGTAAAGGCAATTGATCGGGAACTTCGTGAGATTATTCGCGCTATTAAGGATGTGTTGCAGGAGACTCCGCCAGAGCTTTCTGCTGATATTATTGATCAAGGGATAATCATGACAGGTGGTTCGTCACAGCTTCGAAATCTTCCTGAGCTGGTCGT
>JBARNW010000121.1:0-11245 GCA_049641785.1 Minisyncoccia bacterium
AGATACTCAGGATCCACCGTCGACTCCACCAGAAACAACCATCCAGCCAGTTATTTCACAAACTACAACAAGCGAGCCGACATCGGCTCTTTTTCAATTAACTCAAGAAACATTATCGCAAACACACCTAACTGAAACACAAACATTATCTCAAAATTCAGTTTTACCTAGCACTGAAATTTCAGCAGTAAACTCTACTGTTCCTCTTCAAACAGAAACAAGCTCTGGTTACTACGGTGGCGGAGGAGCTGGGGGTGGTTCACCTCCTGCGCCAACAGCGCCCGTGCCACAGGTTGATGTTACTTCACCAATAATTAGCATCATCGGCGACAATCCCGCAACAAGCTCCATAAACTCTGAGTATGTTGACGCTGGAGCAACTGCAGTTGATGACATCGATGGTGTTGTATCTGTTACTTCAACCTCAACCGTCGATACTGCAAACATTGGTTCTTATTTCGTTACATACACAGCTGCTGACGTTTCTGGTAATATTGCGACAACAACAAGAGCGGTAAATATTGTAGACACATCTGCGCCAGAGATCACAATAAACGGAACAAATCCAACAACAATCGAGATTAATTCCACATATAGCGACCTTGGCGCCACAGCGAGCGATGCCATTGATGGAGCTCGGTCTGTGGCCACAACGAGCAATGTAGATACTTCTCGCATCGGCACGTATTCAGTAATATATGTTGCCTTCGACCTTTCCCAAAACACTTCAACATCCACACGCACAGTAAACGTAGTCGATATCATCGAGACAACGCCGGCTCTTTTTTCTGACTTGAATACAAACGGCATCGCCGACGCAGATGAAAGCGATGTTATCGCAATATCAACGATGTCACTCACCGCAGGGGAATATCATTTCAATAATTTAACAATAACAAACAATGCCACACTCGCGCTGTCAGGCGATGCTAATTCATCGAGCACTTTCAAGGGCGTAAAAATCGTCGCCACAAATATCACAATTGATGCTGGCTCACGTATCTCAGCCGACGCAAAAGGGGATACTCCCGGTGCTGGCTTCCCAAGCAGCATATATGCTGGCGGTAGCCATGGAGGTGTCGGGCTCAACAACACAGCGACATCAACATACGGCTCTGCGAAACAACCGACAACTCTAGGTAGCGCCGGAGGTGCGCCACATGCTATTGGCGGAGGATCTATCCGCCTAGTTATTTCGGGCACTCTTGTGAACAATGGTGTGATATCCGCCGATGGGAACACATCATCATCTGGTGGAAGCATCTATGCGACAGTAGCCGACATTTCAGGATCTGGAACGTTTCATGCAAATGGTGGGGCTCTCGGAGTTGGAGGATATTTCTCTGGGCCAGGCGGTGGCGGGCGTGTAGCTGTTTATTACCAAACATCCACATTTAGTGGCACAGCAGAGGCATTGGGTGGATGCGGGAGTTACGACGGATGGTCGCAAACATGCGCAGAAAAGGGAACTGCCGGACTTTTTGATACAACAAACAACAATTTTTCCTCAGGATCCTCGTGGCGTTTTCAGGTGAACGATGGAGCATCAAACTTTAACCGTGTCACGCTTTCAAATGGCGCTGTTGTTACAATGGACGAAAACGCTACAATAAACGCGAACGAACTTCAGTCCAACGGAGCCTCGCTCACATTATCAAACGGCAGCTCAATCACTGTGTCGACATTCATCGCGAGTGGAGGAACAATCACTTTTTCAGGAGGAGAAACACTCGTTGTGAACACACTTACGCTTTCAAACAACGCAATTATCACCGTTGCTCAAGAACGCGTACTCTCACTTTCTGCTACAAATTTGACCATTGGTGTAGGCTCTTCAATCTCAGTAAACTATAAAGGCTATGGTCAGAGTGCTGGACCAGGTGCTGGTTTTTCAAATGCAGGAGCAAGCCATGGAGGAGTCGGTTTGTGGAATACAGCGTCATCGACATACGGGTCGATGAGAGAGCCTACAGAAATGGGAAGTGGCGGAAATGGATACAATCCACGCGGGGGTGGAGCAATCAGAATTGTTGTGTCAGAAAGCCTAGTAAACAACGGTAGTATCGTTGCTATAGGGAATAATACATCAAGCGGAGGAAGTATTTATGTAACAACAAACAGTCTGTCTGGCACAGGCGAATTTCGCGCAGATGGTGGAACGGTTTATTGCCCAAATAGTTGTGTTGGCGCGGGCGCTGGGGGGCGTATTGCTGTTTATTATCAAACATCCATCTTTGGTGGTATGGCGCTTGCGTCTGGACCAAGCACTTCCTACGGCAAGGCTGGAGACGGTACTGTTGTGGTTGAGGAGATCGCCACCACACCACCGCCTAGCTCTGCGCGTGCAATAAATACATTTGAATTTTTGATAGGAACATCTACAGTCTCTGGCATAGTTGATGAAACAGCGCACACGGTTAGCATAACTGTGCCTTTTGGCACTGATGTAAGCGCGCTCTCTCCTTTAGTTGCAGTGTCGTCTCTTGCAACATCAAGCCCTGCTTCTGCTGTAGTACAGGATTTTACAAACCCGGTCATTTACACGGTCACCGCCGAGGATGGTTCTACGCAAACGTATACAGTAACGGTAATAATTGCTCCTGACACAGTCGCGCCTACTATTACAACTTATACATTCAATGAAACTTCGGGAGATATTACGATAGATCTTGCAACTACAACATTAGTTTCATTCGCGCTTACTGCAAGCGAAAATGTCGACTGGGTGTCAATAAAAATTGAAGACCAAAATACTCCTGATAATTATAAAATTTTCTTTTCTAGCGTTGGGTGTGTGGATGGCACAGATACGTGTGCAAAATCATGGGACGGCACACTCTCAAGTGGTGGGATGGCAGCGCCCAATGGCACTTATCGCATAAAGACGCATATTAGAGATATGGCAGGGAACATATATCAGGACTATCTATCACCGTATGTGATTACTGTTAACACTGTACTACCGTAGTAGTTGGAAATTCGCATCACATTTTAAAAACTTGCGGAAAGAAGCATATCTGCTAGGATATATTCCTATGACAAACAAGAAAAATCTGGGGATTGCCGGGCTCATTGTGCTTGCTATTGCCGCAGGGGTTCTCATTTACCGCGATACTCGCGGAAGTAAGATTGAGATTACTAGCGACACTGGAGACACATTAAAAAACTACGGCATAGAAATGACTGGCGACGGGAAAATCGAAGTGATTTCCATGGATGAGCAAAAGCTCCCGCCCGCCCCTCCGCTCGTGCGTTCGACAGATTTTTCAAACACACTCACACCGAAGATTAAAAAAATCATAATTTCAAATCTCGAAAGAAATATTGAAGCAATCAAAAAGAACCCTAATGATGTTGTGAGTTGGATAGATTTGGGCACACAAAGAAAACAGCTTGGAGATTATGAGGGAGCGCGGGATGTACTGGAATATGCAAAATTGCTCGAGTCAGGCAATCTTGTCGTTTGGCACAACCTTGGTGACCTGTACCACTTTTATTTAAAAGATTACAAAAAATCAGAAGAAAATTGGAAGAAGACAATCGCGCTAAAGCCAGACTACGTGCTTGGATATTATGGGCTTTATGAACTGTATATGTATTCGATGACTGAAAAATTAAGTGAGGTTCCTGCATTGCTAAAGCAGGGGATTGAAAAGAACCCAGACGAGACCGGTTTGAGGGCGATGCTCGCAGAATATGAGAAATCGCTCGTGAAGTAGCGTGCAAACGCAGGCCTGAAAATGACCAAACTTTATTTTATGCAAAATAAAGTTTGGTCATTTTTCATGTGGACGAATTTTTTGCTACGTGGTATAATTAAAATATGAAAGAAGTCATTAAAACTATCGTCGGTTTTGTGGCGATTATAATCGTTGGTCTTGCTGGTGTCACCGTTTCCAACGTAATGAAATTGGGTGAAATGAATGCGACAATCATAACGATTGACAACATTACCCAGACACGATAATATAACCCCGAAGCCCGAAGAAGTAGGCTACTCTGGGAAAATAGAGTTTAAGCCCTGCGGAGGTCGACTCATAGCTTTTAAAAGCTAGGCTTTACGGCTCCTGCACTTAGTGCGCGAGCCGTCGAATATTATTTACTGGACTTAAAACCAGTATTACAAATTATGGCAATTACAAAACAAAAGAAAGTAGAACTTGTAGCTTCGATGACAGAGCGTCTCAGTGATGCAAAATCAATCGTCTTTGTAAACTTCAAGGCACTCCCTGTTTCTGAAACAAAAATGCTTCGCAGGAAGCTTTCAGCAGACAAGGTAGGGTACTTTGTAACAAAGAAAACTTTGGCAAAGCGCGTGCTCACAGACCTCAAAGCAAAGGGCGAAATGCCTGAGCTCCCAGGAGAGCTTGCAATAGCATATGGAGATGATCTCCTTGCTCCTGCGCGAGAGACTTACGCCTTCCAGACAACTCCGCGCGATAAGGGTTCAATCTCAATCGTTGGCGGTATTTTTGACGGAGAGTACAAGACACAAAGTGAAATGATGGCAATCGCTACGATTCCACCACTTCAGATACTCCGTGGAATGTTTGTAAACCTCATCAACTCACCAATTCAACGTTTCGCTATTGCGATGGGAGAAATTGCAAATTCTAAAGGCGTAGCTCCCGTAGCCACTCCTGTAGCAGAAGTAGTCAAAGAAGTAGAGGAACCTGTTGCAGAAATTGTAGCAGAAGTAGCCCCCGAGGTTGCTTCTGAGGCACCAGCCGTAGAGGCAGTAGCAGAGGTGAAGGAAGAAGAGACAGCCGCCTAATCAATTATTTAATTAAAAATCATTACTATGACAGAAAACAAAGATGTAGTAGTTCCTGCAAAGTTCAAGGACCTTGTTGAGAAAATCGAGACAATGACCGTTCTCGATCTTCACGAGCTTGTAAAAGTTCTCGAAGAGAAGTTTGGCGTATCTGCAACAGCCGCAGCCGCAGCTCCAGTAGCAGCAGCCGCAGGAGCAGAGGAGAAGGATTCCTTCAACGTAGAGCTTTCAGCTTCAGGCGACACAAAGATCGCTGTTATCAAGGTGGTGAAGGAAGTTCTCGCCCTTGGCTTGAAAGAGGCAAAGGATCTCGTAGACGCAGCTCCTTCAATGCTCAAGGAAGGTATGAAGAAGGCAGAGGCAGACGAATTTAAGAAAAAATTGGAGGAGGCTGGAGCTAAAGTTACTCTCAAGTAACTTTAAGCGAATAGCTTGGGAAGGGGTCGGGAAACGGTAGTTTCCCGTGAAGGAGAGCAATAAGAAAAACCGCAACAGCGGTTTTTCTTATGTTGAGAACCGTGGGTTCTCAAGGAGGCGTACTCGCCGACGGCTGGTGCAAAGGTTACTTTGAAATAAGTTTCAAAGAAAGCTTTTCAGTAAAAAGGGGCGGCCGATTACGGCCGCCCCTTTTTACTTTATACAGAAACTATTAGTATGATATACTAGCCCCCATGGATACCCTCGGAAAATTATTTGGAAGCCAGGCGCGCGTAAAGATTTTGCGCTTATTTCTTTTAAACCCGCTTGACGTTTTTGATGTTGCTATGGTCGCAGAAAAAAGCAAGGTTCCACTTTCTGATGTCCGACGTGAGATTGCTCTTCTTAAAAAAATTGATATTCTTGCGGATAAAAGTTTTTTTAAGGAAGCCTCAATAAAGAGTGGTTCAAAAAAAGCGCCAATTCGAAAGAGAGTACAAGGAGTACAATTAAAACAAGGGGCCCCGTTATTGATGCCACTCAAAAATCTTATCGTTTCAGAGACTCCTCTAAATCGCGATGAGGTAGCGCAGCGTTTCAAAACAGTCGGGAAAATAAAGTTTCTTGCAATATCCGGAATATTTATCGATGCACCAGAAGCTCGCGTAGACGTGCTCATTGTCGGTGATGACCTAAAAAAACGTTCAATCGAAACAGTGCTCAAGTCTATTGAGGCAGAGATAGGGAAGGAGCTTTCATATGGGGCTCTAGAAACTTCAGATTTCCTATATCGTGTAAGTGTGTATGATAAATTTGTACGGGATATCCTCGATTTTCGTCACGACAGGATTATTGATAAGCTGGGGGTGGAATAGTCGATAAAAAGGAGCTTGCCGCGCGGCAGTTATCCACACACCCCCTTTCATTGCAAATTGTAGAATGGTACAATAAAAGTTAGGAATCAAACCCTCAAATACGCTCATCGCAACGGTTTTACCTTCGCGCAGAGTGTGACGAGGTTGATGACAGAGATTATTAGTTAACAGTTTTTAACATTAATGTTTACACGCAGGCGAATAGCCAGATTCTGAACTAGCAAGTTCACGGCTTGGCCGAAGACTCCTGGACGCAAGTCTGCGTTTGAACTAATAAAAAGATTATGCCTATTATTTCAGAATGGGGAGTACAGCTTGGTGGCGCATTTACTGGCATTGGCGTACAGGCGGTTTCGTTTTTAACTCAGCTTGTACTCGCAATCGTTATTTTTATTGCAGGATGGGTTGTTGGTTCAGTACTTTGCGAGGTTGTGTCAAAGATCGTGAAGGCGATTAAAATTGACGCTATCCTTGAGAGTGCTGGAGCAAAGAGCCTTGTCAATAAAGCAGGTTTCAACCTCGACACCGGCGCATTTCTTGGTGGCTTGGTAAAGTGGTTTATTATCATCGTCTTCCTAGTTGCTGCTCTCGATGTTCTCAAGCTCCAGGCAGTAAACGCATTTTTGACGAATGTTGTTCTTGGTTACATCCCACAAGTTATCGTTGCCGCATTGATTTTGATAGTTGCAGCTGTTCTTGCTGATCTGTCACAAAAGGTTTTGACAGGTGGCGCACGAGCTCTTGATTCAAAGTCAGCAGGTTTTGTTGGCGGTATCGCTCGTTGGTCAATCTGGATCGTTGCAATTCTTGCAGCATTGAATCAGCTAGGTATTGCAGGCGGAATGATGCAGACGCTTTTCACTGGCCTTGTTGCGATGCTCGCTATTGCAGGCGGTCTCGCATTCGGTCTTGGTGGCAAGGATGCAGCAGCACGCTACATTGAGAAGCTTCGCGAGGACATCTCAAACAAGTAATCGATTTCAAAGCTGTGCTTTAATACCCATAGAAAACCACGCCAAAAGGCGGGTTTTTCTATGTTTATTCAACATTCAATATTCAACATTCGATATTCTCACTAAAGTCCTTGACATCGCTTTTCTTTTGTATATAATGGCTTGATTGTTGCATATGAGTATCGGAACCAAAAATACCCACGGCGGGACTAGATAGGAACCATTACGGCTTCTATTTTAACCCGCGTTACGCGGGCTTTTTCTTTCGAAAGGAACACTCATTGACTGAAACTTGTCAATTTAATTCTGTCACACACACCAGTTAAGTGGGTCTTTGAGTGTGTGGAGACAGGCAGGTAAAAATAAAGTCCTCACTCTAAGCAAGTGAGGCAGTCCCCCACCACTAGTGGTGGGGGAGAACAAATAATGATTGTGGTTTTTAAATTTCCTAATAAGAAATTTAAGAGCATATGGTGGATGCCTTGGTTCTAAGAGGCGATGAAAGACGTAGCATGGCTGCGATAAGCTTCGGGGAGGTGCCTAGCAACCTTTGATCCGGAGATCTCTGAATGGGGAAACCCCATAACTGTTATAGGTTATGACCTACATTTTAATGTAGGAGTATACCCAGGGAAGTGAAACATCTCAGTACCTGGAGGAAAATAAAAAAAGCCGCCGAATGGCGGAACATTTCCTGAGTAGCGGCGAGCGAAACGGAAATAGCCCAAACCTACTATGTATAGTAGGGGTTGTAAGGCAGAGACGTCGTATTTATACGAGAGGAGTTACAAAATGTAATGTTAGTTGAATATGCTGGAAAGCATGGCCCTAGACGGTGATAGCCCGGTAAACGAAAACATTACGTCTTCTTTGTTTCTGTTCTTGAGTACTTCGAGACACGAATAGCTCGGGGGAATCTACCAGAACTAACTGGTAAGGCTAAATACTCTTAGAAACCGATAGTGAACTAGTACCGTGAGGGAAAGGTGAAAAGAACCCCGGTGAGGGGAGTGAAATAGAACTGAAACCATATGCTTACAAGGAGTCGGAGCCTTAATTTATTAGGGTGACGGCGTGCCTATTGAAGAATGAGCCAACGAGTTAATGTATACTGCGCGGCTAAGCCCTTGTCGGGTGGAGCCTTAGGGAAACCGAGTGTGAATAGCGCGTTTGTAGTATGCATTAGACCCGAAGCCAGATGAGCTTACCATGAGCAGGGTGAAGTTTGTAGAAATACAGATGGAGGCCCGAACCGGTTGGCCGTGCGACACCATCGGATGACTTGTGGTAAGGAGTGAAAAGCTAATCGAATCTGGTAATAGCTGGTTCTCTCCGAAATATGTTTTGGCATAGCGTCTAGCGTACCCTCTGGGGGTAGAGCACTGGAAGGGTTAAACAGGGAGCAATCTCGTTAACCCTATCAAACTCCGAATACCAGAGATTAAATACTAGGCAGTAAGACTACGGGGGCGAAGCTCCGTCGGTCAAAAGGGAAACAGCCCTGATCTCAAGTTAAGGTCCCAAAATTTACGCTAAGTGCACTTAAGGAGGTGGAGTTTCTCAGACAGTGAGGATGTTGGCTTAGAAGCAGCCATCATTTAAAGAAAGCGTAACAGCTCACTCACTAAGAGACTCTGCACCGAAGATAATCGGGGCTAAGCGTAGTACCGAAACTGAGGGTTCTCTCGTCTTTAGAGATGGGGGAGCGGTAGGAGAGCGTTCATATCTGCGCTGAAGGGGAAGTGTGAGCAACCCTGGAGCGGTATGAAGTGAGAATGTTGGCACAAGTAACCACAATGCGGGTGAGATCCCCGCACGCCGCAAGAGCAAGGTTTCCTTTGCGATGTTGATCAGCGAAGGGTTAGTCGGGCCTAAGGTGATAGCGAAAGCTGAAGCCGATGGACATAGGGTTAATATTCCCTGACTTTTTATTTGTGCGATGGAGTGACGAAGGTTAGTATGCCTTGCGCATTATTGGATTTGCGTTTGTGTCATAAGTGTGATTCTTAGGTAAATCCGGGAGTCTGGTTTTAATACCGACCGCAAGTGAAGCAGAGACGGTTAGGTTCGCCTAATCGAATAAGGCAAAGCAACTTTCCGAGAAAAGCTTCTAAGCATAACAAATAAAAAACCGTACCAAAAACCGACACAGGTGCTCGAGTCGAGTAGACTAAGGCGAACGAGTGATTGCTTCTCAAGGAACTCGGCAAAAAAGCAGCCGTAACTTCGGGATAAGGCTTGCCTCCACCACTTTGCGTTTAAAGCATCGTGTTGTGGAGTCCGAAGAATGAGAAAAAATTTAACAATGCTTAATTGTTAAATGTATCGAGAGATAAAGTTTGTCAGATCTTTGTTGGACTCAGGTGCTCTGTTTCAAAAAACTTTGCATAGTTTCAAGAAAATTTCTAGTGAGACAAAGAGAAAAATATGAAGCACATAAATATGTGTTGAAGATTTTTCTCAAAGTCGCAGCTGAAATTTATTGATAATATGCAATGAATTTTTGAAACAGGGTGCCCACTTTGTTTTGAAAATAAAGTGGTGGAGGCCGCAGCGAAAGATTTCCTGCCAACTGTTTACCAAAAACACAGCTCCATGCGAACTCGTAAGAGGATGTATATGGGGTGACGCCTGACCAATGCCAGAAGGTTAAATACGGGTGGTGATATGACTTCGGTTGTATTGCTGGCTTGTATAAGCCCTGGTGAATGTCGGCCGTAACTATAACGGTCCTAAGGTAGCGTAATTCCTTGTCTGGTAAGTTCAGACGTGCACGAATGGCGTAATGAGTGGGAAACTGTCTCGAGAAGCAGCTCGGTGAAAATACAATACCGGTGAAGATGCCGGTTACCTGCAGATAGACGAAAAGACCCCGTGAGCTTTACTATAGCTTAATATTGAACATGTTTTGTGTCTGCGTAGCATAGGTGGGAGGCTTTGAAGCAACCGTTTCGGTGGTTGTGGAGCCAACAGTGAAATACCACCCTTACTCGAGGCATGTTCTAATCTGTACGGAAAAAACGTACGGAGACAGTATTTGGCGGGTAGTTTGAGTGGGGCGCTCTCCTCCTAAAAGGTAACGGAGGAGTCTATTAAGGTCCTCTAGGCGCGAATGGAAACCGTGCCGATAGCGTAATGGCAAAAGAGGGCTTAACTGCAAGACGGACATGTCGAGCAGGTGCGAAAGCAGAGCATAGTGAACCGACGACTCGCTTTAGATGCGGTCGAAGATTAACGGATAAAAGCTACCACGGGGATAACAGGCTAGTTCTGCCCAAGAGTTCATATCGACGGCAGAGTTCGGCACCTCGATGTCGGCTCATCTTATCCTGGAGGTGGAGAAGCTTCCAAGGGTTTGGCTGTTCGCCAATTAAAAAGATACGTGAGCTGGGTTCAAACCGTAGAGGAGTGAATTACAAAGATTGTGCAAAGTATGTTTTCATCTTTGTAATTGACTTCTCTTAGTTTGAACCCGAGGCGATGAGACTAAACTCATCAACAAGACATCATAATCACGGCGGCTATGTACAGTGATGTACATAGACAAGTTGACTAATTTCGGGAAAACCTAAGCGAGAAATCGTATGGCAATTCCGAGGGAAACGGTGTAGTACACTGTGCCCGTAGAGACTAAACGTCAGCACCCCTTACTAAAAATAAGGGCGATGCTATAGTCCGATCCCTTTTGAAAAAGAGGTTCTCGCGGTTTGGAGACCAGAGCGAGATGTAAAACACTAATGCGTGAGACAGGTTGGTCTCCTATCTTCTGCAGGCGTTGAATTTTGAGGGGATTTGCTCCTAGTACGAGAGGACCGGAGTGAACTGACCTCTGGTGTGGCTGCTGTCCTGCCAAGGGCACCGCAGCGTAGCTATGTCGGGAATGGATAACCTCTGAAAGCATCTAAGAGGGAAGCCAACCCCAAGATCAGAATTCGTTTGAGGCCCGTGAGAGATGATCACGTTGATAGGCTCTAGGTGTAAGGCAAGTAATTGCTTCAGCCGAGGAGTACTAATACGCCGATTCTTATTGGGAATTTGAAAATCACAATCATTATTTGTTCAGAAGCTAACTTGCCAAAAATTTACGTATACGAGACATGGAAATCTTTGTAGCGAAAATTTCAAAAATTGAAGAATCTTGCAATCGCAAGGTGATGAGATTTTTGAAATTTGCAGCAGAAGATTTTATGTCAGAGTAAGAATATTTTTGGTAAATTAGCTTCAGT
>JBARNW010000126.1:0-1993 GCA_049641785.1 Minisyncoccia bacterium
AGTTCATCCATTGCTTCATCTACGGTCTTTAAGGTTGTAGGTGCTGCACCCATAGAACCCATAGGTCTTTCTGGTCTTGTGCTTCCTGCTGGTTCATTGATTTTTAGATTAACGCGAGCGTTATTCTTCATACCAATGATGCGAAGCAATGTGCGAATAGCTTTCGCAGTATTACCCATTCTTCCGATAATCTTACCCATGTCGGCCGGATTTACCGTAAGAGAAATGAGTACACCCATTTCGTCTACAGTTCGTTCGATTTTTACATCGTTCGGATTGTCGACTAAGGCTTGTACTACATTCTCCAAAAATATCTTGTCAGCTTCTTCCATATAATGTATCTCGGATTTAAATTTTAATTTTCTAACTCGGCAGTGTTACGACCTCCTCTACTGCTATGCTGTAATTGTATCAAACTACTTTTTTGCTTTCAACTCTTTTCTCTTTACTGTAGGCTTTTTCTTAGGTAATACGTTTATTTTCTTGCCTTCTATTACTTTGTCGTGTACGAGAAAATTGTGCAGAGTATCTGAAGGTTGAGCACCTTTACTAATCCAATATTTTATTCTATCTGTCTTGAGATTTTTTTCACCGGCCTTTGGATTGTAAGTGCCCAAAATTTCCAAGAACTTTCCGCTCTTGGTACTATTTTTTGAATTCGTCAAAACTGCCCGAAATGATGGGTCGTTCTTTCTGCCTATCCTCTGAAGTCTTATTTTTAACATAACAGGAGTTTAACATAAATTTTTAAAAAGGCAAATTGCAAAAAAAGTAGTAAAGAAAAAAAACGGCGTTGCCTCGAATTATCGAGAGCAACGCCGCTGGATGGATTTGATGGAATTTTTTAAGAGGCCCATCAATCTCCTCTGGTCGGAATTCAGAAGCGAGTATTAGTCCCTCCTGAACGATTGGGAGGAGTAGAGGGGGGTGCTGCTCCTCCGCCTCCGACGCGGTAGGGAGTGTTTACTCCCCCCGAACCTGAACCTGAACCTGAACCGTAGTATCGTCCCCCACTATATCGCCCTCCTCCGTAACAGGAAGCGGGCATGTAGTACCCACCACTACACGGGTCGACGGCCGCTTTCGCTACTTGTGCCTGAAGCAGAGCGTTTTTCAACTCGAGCTCAGCCATCATAGCGTTGAGCTCTCGCTGTTCAGTTTTCACCGTGGTGACAGTCCCTGCAGGCGTCGTCTCGGTGACGGTCGTCGTGTGGGTTTCCATCAACTTTTCATCAGGAGATCGCGGAGTCTCGATGATGGGTACGAATGCCTGTTGCGACGCGCAACCGACAAACAACAGCGCGAGAATTGCGAACACCATGACGAGGAACTTTTTCATTTCATCTCCACGAGGAAGGGTTTTGAAAAACTCTCCCCTCCTCTATCTGTACCAAGTATAGCACATATTGACCCTATTGTCAATGCCTATTTTATGCTATATTTAAGGCAATGAAACACGAAAATAAAAGAGCGGCCCCGGTTAGAAAGACCCAAGGAATTATCTCTATTTCAGCCAAAGGCACAGGGTATGTAAAAGTGCCCGACCACAAAGAAGATATTGAAATTGATTTCAAGCATTTAAATACGGCAATGCATGGAGACATAGTGGAGGTGGCTCTCCACGCTCAAAGCCACGGGCGCACCACCGGAGAAGTTTCCAAAATTATTTCTCGTGCCAAGAAAGCTTTCGCAGGAATAATTGAAACCGAAAACAAACTGTTTTTCTTGAAACCCGATGACACAAAAATGTACACCGATATTCTTATCCCCCACGGAATGCTCCACGGCGCCAAAGTCGGACAGAAAGTTTTTGTAGAAATAGTTTCTTGGCTCGATTCTCGTAAAGCACCTGAAGGAAAAGTAATAAAAATTTTAGGTCTCCCCGGCGACAACGACACGGAAATGCATGCCATAGCCATGGAAAAAGGCTTTGACTCGGAACTTCCTAAAAAAGTCGAAGAAGAGGCAAGAAAAATAAAACAAGCTGGCATCT
>JBARNW010000130.1:0-8286 GCA_049641785.1 Minisyncoccia bacterium
CAGTATACATGATTCATAGAATTTGTCAAGTGGCAGGCATGGCAAAAAACGCTTATACTGTAAGCATATAAATATGCTCAAATTTGACGACACAAGTAGTAACGACCAGATATCCAAGCTTCGCCAAAAGGAGGAAGAGGATTTTTTGCAGATCATTGCAGTGAAGCACGGAATCCCCTATGCGGATTTAACCGGTGTTCCTATTGATACTACTGCCGTTGGGCTCATCAAAGAAGATATAGCGCGCGATGCACTCATTGCCCCCTTTGCTGTAGCAAATAAAAAGTTGAAGGTCGGTCTTTTTTCGCCAACACAAGCAAGCACAAAAGAGGTGCTCGCATCACTCACAGAGCGTGGATATATATTGGAGCAATACCTCGTCTCTCACGCAAGCCTAGAAAAAGTATGGGAGAGGTACAAGGAGATTTCCGGCTCTACAAAAAGCGAGGTTGGGATGGTTGATATTTCTGGTGACAACATGGAAGGGCTCATCAAAAAATTTACATCACTAGCCGATGTGTCTACGCTTCTCGAATCAACTGTTACTGAAAAATCAGCTCGTCATATTTCAAATATTTTTAGTGTTATTGTTGCCGGGGCTATTGGTATTCGCGCGTCGGATATTCACATCGAGCCCGCCGAGGATTCTATTCATATCCGCTACCGTGTCGATGGTGTGCTACACGAAGTTGCAACACTTCCATCAGAAATATATCGTTTATTTAGTTCGCGACTCAAACTACTTTCAGGGCTCAAGCTCAACGTAGGAGCCGAAAGCCAAGACGGACGTTTTAGTATTAAAATTGCTGACATTGAAATCGAAATGCGTGTTTCCGTTATTCCAGGTACGTATGGTGAAGGAGTGGTAATGCGTATTTTGAACCCCCTCTCTCTCAATGTAACTCTCGAAGATTTGGGTATGTCCCCACGCTTGCTTGCTATCGTTGACCGTGAGATTCGCAAACCGCACGGGATGATATTGAACACTGGCCCTACCGGCTCTGGTAAGACGACTACTCTTTACTCATTTTTAAAGAGGATCTACTCGCCTGAAATAAAAATGATGACGATCGAAGACCCAATCGAATACCATCTGAAAGGAGTTTCACAAACACAAGTTGAAGCAGACCGAGGGTATACATTTCTTGAGGGTCTTCGCGCTGCGATGCGACAGGACCCTGACGTAATCATGATAGGTGAGATCCGCGACGGTGAGACAGCAAAGGTGGCAATCAATGCCGCCCTCACTGGACATATGGTATTTTCTACTCTCCACACCAACACGGCAGCTGGAGCTATCCCCCGTCTTATAGATATTGGAGTGACGCCAAAAATTCTCGGCTCATCTCTCACTTTAATTCTTGCTCAACGCCTTGCTCGCAAACTATGTGTTGAGTGCAAAAAAGAGGATACACCAAACGAGAGGGAACAAAAAATCATCGATGAGGTTGCGGTGATTATCAAAGAAAAGGTTGGCGCAGATGTGCAGACAAAAAAATTATGGCGCGCTGTTGGGTGCTCGAAATGCAACCTAGGATATAAAGGCCGTGTAGGGGTTTTTGAAGCGGTGCTTATGACTTCAGAGATTGAAGCACTTCTAGACGCAATCCCATCTGAGCGCGAGATTCGCAACATTGCAGCAAAGCAGGGGCTACTAACAATGCGGGAGGATGGTATAGAAAAAATTCTCGCGGGGGCAACATCATTTGATGAGGTTGAAAGAGTGGTTGATTTGGAGAAGGAAGGTTAGAACACATCCACCATCTTACGCTTGCCACGAGACAGTAGATAAGTTCTTAAAATTAAAGCCCGAACATAAAATGTTCGGGCTTTTGTTATATTGCGAGGTACCTTATGATCTCCTCTGGGGCCGTCCGACAACAAACTGGGGAGACCTTAACCCCATCTGGCAGCTCGGTCACTTTGTTCATTCTTTTACGGCTGTTTGTGATAACAACAATCTTACCGCTGTACCCGCGGTTGAATGCCTGATCGATGAAGGAAGTGTGATTGTCGATATTTACCGCTACGACGTCGGTGTTTTTCAACACACCAAACGCATCGTGCGATGTCGAGACGAAAATGATTTTGTGTTCCTTTAGAGCGTCCTCGTAGACAGCTTGGTGCTCTGGACCAACACCCAAAACCACTATCTTCTTTGTGCTTCTCTTTGTCATTTACTGCTCCCTTTAAAAAACAAGCTCGCAAGGCGGCGCGAGTATCCGTATTCCAAATAAAACAATACCAGAATAATACAACCTGTCAAGCCAATTGTTTTTTGGACACAAACCCTATACAATTTCAACGAAGCTCTTAAAGAAAAGGATAGTTTAACTTCTTTCCTTTTTATTTGAATGCACCTCGAGGCGTGAGTAAGTTTTTGATTAAGCTGTATGAGTAATACTGCGCATGAAAAAACGAACGAAACAACAAAGAGGAGCGTCAAAGAAAGAGGCAAGAAAAAATCCCGTACATAAACCCCACGTAGTTCTCAGAACACAAGGAACTGAGTTAGGAGGCGATCTAAGGATAGCGACAGCAATCTTCGCATAAAGCGAAGCACCAGCACGTCCTCGTTCGCGACCATGTGAATCCCGGGGGACCCAACTAAGAGAGGCTTATGTATAGGATCTTTTGAATGAACGAATGATGACCATTTGATCACCACTAAGACAAGTCTAGCACAAAACAATTTTTATGTCAAGTACCCCTACCAACAACCCAGAAAGCTCTGAAAATCCTCAGGATTTTTCATTTCTCGACCAAGCGCTCCGTCCGAGCCGTTTCGATGAATACATTGGTCAAGAAACAATAAAGCAGAATTTAAAGATACTTCTTCAGGCGGCAAAAGAGCGCTCGCACCCACCAGAACATGTCCTTTTCTATGGGCCACCTGGGCTCGGAAAAACGACGTTGGCACATCTTATCGCGAACGAAATGGGCTGTCAAGTCAAGTCCACTTCAGGTCCAGCTATTGAAAAAGTGGGTGATTTGGCGTCTATTTTGACCAATCTTTCCCCTGGAGATGTGCTTTTTATAGACGAAATCCACCGTCTTAACAAGATGATTGAGGAGGTCCTCTACCCCGCAATGGAGTCTGGTGTGCTTGATATCATTATTGGCAAAGGACCAAGCGCGCGTACTATACAGCTGGACCTACCCCCTTTTACGATGATAGCTGCAACTACACGTGTGGCGCTTATCTCGTCTCCTCTTCGCTCGCGCTTTTCTGGTGGAACATTTCGTTTGGAGTTTTACACAGAGGACGAGATTGAAAAAATCATAAAACGCTCCGCCAAAATTCTTGGCATCACACTTTCTGATGATGCTGCGCATGAGATTGCAAAACGAAGTCGCGCAACGCCACGGACAGCGAACTATCTTTTGAAACGCGCGCGCGATTTTGCGCAAGTCCACAAAGGAGACCTCTCCTCGAAATATGTAGCAGACGCTCTTGCTCTTCTCGAAATAGACGAGCTTGGACTGACTGCTCTCGACAGAAAAATTCTAGAGGTGATCATTGAGAAATTTAAAGGTGGGCCAGTGGGCCTCTCCACAATAGCAGCTGCTCTCTCTGAAGAAATGGCAACTCTTGAGGAGGTAAACGAGCCGTACCTCTTGCAACTCGGTCTCATTGAACGCACCCCACGTGGTCGCCTCGCTACAACGCGCGCATATGAGCACCTTGGTTTTGATGCGCCAGAAGATGCAGATCAACGCCTTCTATAAGTTTATCGAGGTTAAACCTTGGTAAAACGAGACTATTCTACCTGATATGTACCATTCGCGATGGCCTCACTTATTTTTTTATTTTTCTCTGCAATAATAGAAAGCTCTTCAATAGGAGGGACGGTTACTTTTATAGCCGTCAGTTCATTTGTTGTATAAATTCCTTCTCTAGACTCGACGGTAATATATGCATTGTCGTATATCTCATTAAGCCCCACTGAAGTAAATTCGGTACGGTCAGAAATATTAACTCGATAATTTTTCAAAACAGCAGGAAGCTCTGTCTTCTCACCAGAAAAATCAACGGCGTCAAGTTTTTCAAAATCAGCAACGGAAGCCTCCACCACAAGATACCCAACTCCTATTTCTTTTACTTTTCCAAATAAATGAAAGGAGCTTTCAACGAGACCATTTCTCGTTGAGGTAACTTTTTCATTGTTTGATACAACAGGCAAGGAAGACTGAGAAGGTGTTAGGGAGCTACTTTGCTCGCTGAGTGGCAAGCTTCCCCATTCCTCTCTCTGAACAAGGAAAATTACGCCTAAAACCCCTAACGACACCAACGCAAATAATATTTTTTTATTCATTTTCATTAATAATATTACTGGACCAAAGACCCCAAGTTCGTATTTGCAAAAGCAGAAATGTTACCACTACAACCATACCCGGGGCATTCTCCATCATAAAGACAAGTAGAAGCAGTTGTTAGCTGCCCATTGCATGTGTTTGTACAGTTTGTGAATCCGCCGTCAGTCGAACACCTTGCAGTAGCTTTTGCAGGTGCTTGATAAAGAGTTGTTTGCTTTATAAAAGTATTGCCTGCAGGTCCTTGTGGTCCAGTTGCACCGGTGGCTCCAGTAGCACCCGCTGGTCCTTGTGCGCCCGTAGCACCTGTCGCACCCGTAGCGCCAGTAGCTCCGGCTGGTCCTTGTGCGCCGGTGGCACCAGTAGCACCAGTTGCACCTGCTGGCCCTTGTGGTCCGGTTGCACCTATCTGGCTCGCCCACTTGCCTGATGCGCGGATATAATAGTCGTTTGCATTTATATTACCAACATTGTACTGACTTCCAGCGTTGTCCCAGTAAGAAAGCCAGCCCCCTGCTCCACTAAGGAAACCGACAACATTGCTGTTTGCGTGTATGTATTTTACACCGTTTGTGGATTCATCGTCCCTCATTGTAATGTACGTATACGCTCCACCAGCGTTTCCTACATCAATACCCTCTGTTGATTTGATCTGCCCAGCGACATCAAGTTTTGCCACAGGATTCGTCGTCCCGATTCCCACATTGCCGCTTGTGCCTACCACTAAATCTGGATAATTCCCAGCGCGTGACTTAAACATAAGTGGTTTCCCGCCCGCTTCAGAGGTTATCAAACTGTGACCAGACCCATCATCTCCTGTTAAAGAGACATTGCCATTAACTTCCAGTTTTGCCCATGGGGTCATGCTCGTTGTCCCGATGCCGACGTTCCCTGCAAAGGAAGAATTGCCAGTTCCCTCAACCTTCAGATTACTATCTGTACCGGAGACCACAACATCTCCAGCAACTGCGTATTGTAACTCCAGTGGGTCACCTGAAAGTTTGGAACCCAAAGTATCCGCCCAAATTCTGGTTACGCCGTAGGCTCCCGATCCGGAAAGCTCGCCATTGACAAATGTGTTTCCATTGACTTCCAGCTTCGCCCCCGAACTCACCGTTCCGATTCCCACATTGCCACTTGTATCCATCGTGAGCTTGTCCCCGACGCCGTTACGGTGTATTGCGTAATTACCGTTTGTGTTTTCACTCATCCACCAGTTGTTGCCAACTCCTATGCGGCTGGCTAGATCTCCGCCATTCCCCCCTACTGATTTGAGCCATCCAGCTTTCGTCTGTGCTGTTGCGCTGGTGTTCAAGAACTCTGAACCCGCAGGTGGAGTTGAACCGCCAGATGGCCATGTAGTCTTACAATCAGCACCAATACATAGTCCTGTGCCTTTTATATTTCCAGCGACATCAAGCTTTTGAGTTGGGTCCGGAACACCGATACCGACTCTCCCTGTCGCATCGATCGTCATGAGCTCGACTGGAGTGGCACTGGTATTATTCCTGAACCGGAAACCGCTGTTGGCATTGATATTGTCGATATACGTGGGCCATGGGGCCGAAGGATTGGCTGGCACCCATAAGTTCAACCCGTAACCAGCCGAATAGTACCCAAGAGTAAGGGCCGCCTCCGAGCCTGTGGCGCCGTTTACAATAAGCCTTGTTGGGTTACTGGCGCCATTGATGCTTCCATTGGCACCAGAAGATAAAGTTCCAATCTGCAATCGTCCTGCCGGACTCGTAGCCCCTATCCCCACATTGCCATCAAAAATCGCATTGGCATAACCGCGAAACAGCCCACCTATACCAAATGCACCCTCTTTGTACTGAGCGGTTGAGCTAACGTTTACTGGCGCAGAAACATTCCCACTTGGTGGTGTCACTGTCGGTTCTGTCCATGCGTAGACATAGGAGACACCGAAAGATAGTATGATGGCGAGAGCGATGACTTTTAATGCTTGGGTGATGTTTTTCATATTATTTGATTGTTGCGGAGCGGAGTGCGTCTAATTCTTGTAACTGTTGCTCTATTGTTTTCTTTGGGAACACTACGATTGGCTCCTTTTTTGGTGTCTGGGTTTTTATTGCGTCAATGATTTTAATTTGGCTCTGTGTAGTGGTAGTTGGTTGTGAGAACCCCTGTGCTTTGTATTCTATGCGGACATTGTCGATTTCCTCATTCTGTAATTTTGAAATCTTCTCTGCTTCGGTGAGTGCTAGTGGTGGGGGGATACTGTTTTGTGTCACACTCTCCCTTGCATTTTTTCTCTCTGTTAAAATGAACGCTGTGATGGCGAGTACAAAAAAGACTCCGAGTACCCAGAGTAATAGTATTAAAAACTTCTTTCCAATGCTTGGTTTTATTTCATCTGGTTCCACGCTCTTAGTCTACCTTTAATTCCCCGCCCCACGCAAGGTCTTTATGGGTGTGTGTGTGGATAACTCGTGTGCTAAATACTTGCCAGAACATCAAAGTTAAACCTTAGTGGTCGTGCAGGTTTTTTTGCATAAATGTGGACTCTTCTGGTATGCTGGCGAAAGATAGGCTCCTGCGGCAGAGACCGCATGGTAATACATGGGATTCGCTTCGCTTATACAGACGCGTGGCTGAATTAACAAATTCACGTCTTGGACGCTGGGACCACGCTGTATTGACCTATATTAACTCCTCGGCTCGAGAGTGAAAAAGATTACTTTTTCACTCTGCTCGCTCTACGTCGCTAATAAATAATAACAATATGTCAGGACATAATAAATGGTCACAAATTAAGCATAAAAAAGCGGTAACCGACGGCAAAAGAAGCAAGGTTTTTGGGAAACTGTCGAAACTGATTGCGATGGAATCTAAAAAAGCAGGTGGGAACCTATCTTCTCCTGGGCTTCGCGCCATTATCGAGCGCGCAAAAAAAGAGGACATGTCTTCGGATATTATCGACCGCGCTGTCAAAAAGGGCGCTGGTGGCGATGCTGGCAACATGGAAGCGGTACTTTATGAGGCGTATGGACCTGGTGGATGTGCTCTCTTGATAGATGGTCTCACTGACAATAAGAATAGGACCGTTGCTGAAATAAAACACCTCCTCTCAAAACGAGGACTTGCGCTAGCTGGACAAGGCGCGGCGATGTGGGCGTTTACAAAAACAGCTGATGGGTACGATCCACAAACATCGGTGCCTCTTTCAGATGAAGACGGCGAGGCTCTGTCTTCCCTCCTTGAAGAACTCGACGACCACGACGATGTGCAGGAGGTGTACACAAACGCAGAATAACAATAATCTTTTAAAAATAAATCGTATCAATACCATACTATAGCATGGTATTGATACGATTTATTTTTTGATGTAATGCAACGTGGTGATACACTATGCATATGCGAATCATTGCTATTGACCCTGGGTATGAGCGTGTTGGTATCGCTGTCTTGGAAAAGAATAAAAAGGAGGAGCTTCTTTTTTCTGAATGTTTCAAAACAAAAGCTTCTCTTCCATTTTTTGACCGTCTTGGGATTATTGGGCAAGAAGTTGCGCACTTAATTAAGGAATACTCGCCAGAGGTGCTTGCTATTGAAAACCTTTTTATTGAAACTAACCAAAAAACCGCAATGCGTGTGGCTGAGGCGAGAGGAACCATTTTATACCAGGCGCACATTTTGGGGCTTGAAATACATGAATACACCCCCCTTCAGATCAAAGTTGCAACGACTGGCTACGGTAAAGCAACCAAGTCGCAGGTAATGTCTATGGTTAAAAAGCTTATTTCTGGGGCAGATTCCATAAAACAGGACGATGAAATGGATGCAATCGCAATTGGGCTCACTCATTTTGCGTATGCTCGACCAAAGAATAACGTTGCAAAATAACGATTCCCCGACACAAGTACAGCCTTCCACAGGTTATCCACAATTTTAAGAAAAAAGGGTTGCAGATAAAAAAACTTTTTGCTACAACTATGTGGTCTAGGCATATAC
>JBARNW010000131.1:0-3664 GCA_049641785.1 Minisyncoccia bacterium
AAATTGTGTTACAGGTTACAGTCGTGCTTGCGATGATAGAACTATAGATCTTGTTTGCGTACATTGTTGCGGTCCCCTGGTTTGTGATATTTGTTATGACACCATTTGCTGTTGTTGTAGCAACAAGGACAGTTCCTGTAACAATATTATCGGTAGCTGATGAGCCGTTGAGGCAGTTAGAGCCAGTCTTACCACCTCCGCACACTGGACCAGTGGAGTATAAATTGCCAGTAATTGACGATGTAGAGCTCATGTACACACCACCATCTCCTGCCTGGACTCCGTAGTTAAATGAAGCACCACTCACTACGGTGAGTGTTGATTTCACGCGTCGAGTATTAAAAAGGATGTCACCAATTGAACCAATGGTCTTTTTTATAGCGCTTATTGTTGTAATCGTTGTTGTGGCTTTATTCCCATCTAGAGAGATGACTTCTTGCGCATCGATTGCGTCTAAATTCATTATTCGATACATGGCATCCTCGCTTCCAGCCTCAGAGAGATAGTATGCTCCTTTTGATTTTTCAAATTCGCGCACTGTCACATAGTCACGAAAAACTGATGTTGAAATTCCAGTCACCATCACAAGAGAAATGATGACAAAAAACATAACTGCGGTGATGAGGGCAGCTCCACGATTTTTTACCAAAAATGAATTTCTCTTGTGTTTCATAATAAAGGATTAATGCGCTGATCCACGCAATACTATTGTATCATAAAACTTTATTGTCTTTATTAGCTCTGACCGTGAGTCAGTGATTGTCATTTCTATCTTTATTGCCTTAGATTTTGGTGTTGTTATTGAACGAAATACAAGGTTTGTAAATGTTACGCCCTTTGTCACAAGAGGCCCCTTTTCTACTCCTCCCTCTTTTAGTCTGAGCTGACTACTTGCATCCACATAAAACTCCATCGTCGTATTACTACCACCTGCATCCTTTGTGTTGAGGGTAAGTCTTCCCGGACTTGACCCAAGCGTACTCTGAGCCGAATCAACATCATACGCATTACGGATTTCACGACCCATGCGTTCTAGAGCGACTGTAGCCGACTGATTTAGGTTTTGAGTAAGACGCAAAGAATAAAAAGATTTCATCACCATAATTGTTGCATTCACTGCAAGAATTGAAAGTATAGTAAAGAATGCGACATAAATAATCATTTCAACGAGGGTGAACCCACGTCGAAAACTTGTAGCCTTTGGCTTTCGACTTCCTGTAGTATGTTTAATCATTAATCGTTCTTCCATATTAATTATTAAATATATTCAATACATATGCTTTTATTAAACGCGTTGTAGTACCCACGACAGGGCTATTCCACGCTACGGACATGGTAATAAGCTTGATATCGGGATCATATGTACCCGAGGTTGAAATATCACTATTTGCGTCCCTCTTCACATCAGTAAGGGTGAATTTACGTTCAAACTTTCCATCTACAAAAGTATTTGCTGTTGTAGTTGCCCACGTTGTGCCATTCCATGTTAAATAGTATGTAGTGGTCGTTGACATATTTTTAAAATAATCTGCGTAGCTAGTGTCACGAAAAAGTTTCATTGTCTCCATCCCTTCCTCTAGAAGGTAGTCCCCCTGGACCAACGACTGCGTAATACCACTGGTACGCAATGTTGATTGAAAAAAATTAGATATTCCCAATAAGGACACTGAGAGTACTGCGGACCCAATGATCATTTCTATTAAACCGAAACCGCTGGTAGAGTTTTTTGTTTTATGATTCATCGTTTTGTCTAATTAATCGTTACAATACCTGTTGAAAGAACCAGGACTGTCGTACTCGAGGTAGTTCCGACAACCAGGAGTGTGGTGGTTGCATTTTGACCTGTTGCGCCTGTGATTTTTTCAAAGAGAAGCTCTGATCCGCCACCGTTTATAACGATTGGTGACAAAGTAAGCGCTGTATTGAACACATGTTCCTCGTTTGTGGTTGCGCCAGGAGAATATGTATCTCCTTGGAAAAGTACTACTTTACCAGCCTCAAAATGAACACCAAATTGATCATCATATTTTGAAGATACCGATAGTATGCGCGCGCGGTTGATAATAGAAACTAGTTCTTGCGATTCAGTGTTCAAAAGACTGCTTCGTCTAAAGTTTGTAAAAGACGGCAGTATGGTTGCCAAAATAACACCCATGATTGCTATCACAATCAGTAACTCAAGGGCGGTAAAACCACGACGGACAGAATGTTGAATGTTGAATGTTGAATGTTGAATGTTTTTCATTTTTTGTTCGGATTTTATATTCTGTTTTTTAGATTCTATATTCAATATTCTACCTCCTGTCTTAAACATTGCTCATTACTGAATACATTGGAGAGATCATCGAGATCGCAAAGAAACCTACTGCCCCTCCAATGAACACCATTAGGAGCGGCTCAATGACAGTGGACATATTTTTTGTAGCCTCATTAACCTCGTTTTCGTAAAATAGGGCAAGGTTGAGGAGCATCTCTGAAAGCTTGCCGGTCTCTTCGCCCACCTCAATCATATCGCCAACTAGTAATGGATAAATATCATTCCCAGCAAATACCGACGAGAGCGGTTTACCTTTTTGAACAGTATCGGATGCAATATTCATAACTTCCTTGTAATACGAATTTTGCAGGACATCCTTTGTGATATTTATTGCTTCGACCATATCAACACCAGACGCAAGGAGTGACGATAGTGTTCGTGCTGTGCGGGCGGAGTTTGATTGACGAACAAGGTCCCCAACGACTGGCAAACGAAACGACACAGTTTCAAAAGCCCGACGACCACCCTTTGTGCGAAGAAGCATAATAAAAGCGGTAATGATGCCAATAATTCCAACTATACCCAAAATAAGATTATTCGAAAGAAAATCAGAAATCCACATAATAATCTTTGTGCTAGTAGGAAGCTCTGTGTTCAACTCTTTAAACGTTGCCGCAAGTGTAGGTACCACATAGATGAACATCAGCACACCAATGATAAAAAGTGTTGCAATAACTACTGTGGGATAGATTAGCGCCCCTTTTATTTTCTTTTTCAATAGGTAGCTCTTTTCGAGCTGGTCGCCTATCACAAGCAGCGAGTCTGAAAGCCCCCCGGACTCCTCTCCTGCGCGTACCATTGAGACGAATATTGGTGAAAAAACTTTTGGGAACTTTGCCATTCCAGCAGAAAGCGTGGACCCCTTGCCAATCTCGTCAATCAAAGTTTTTAATGTTTTTTTGAGGGCTGGATTTTTTGTTTGTCGTTCTTGAATGGATAGACCACGAGACAAAGACAGTCCTGCTTTCATCATTGAGCTTAGATTGTGCGCAAATACAATTAGCTCCTGAACCTTTACACGAGAGAGTTTCTCGTTTATCGTGTCCATATTTATGCTAAAGGCAAACCCAGTTTTAACCTCCTCTACCGATATCACGGTTTTGCCAGCGCTCCTCAAATCAGCAGCAACAGAAAAACGATCGACGCCTTCGATCTCGCCCACTGCATCCTCCCCATATAATTCTCGAACTTTGTATTTAAATTTTGGCATTGTTTCTAACAGTATACCAACAAAAAAGTTTAGCGACTAGAAGATTGATAAATTCACCTCTCGGAGTGATGACACCTTCTTTTGATACAGCCCGCAAGCGCTTTAGCACCAAACTTCATAGCGAGCCGTTTCCTTTT
>JBARNW010000133.1:0-4537 GCA_049641785.1 Minisyncoccia bacterium
TAGTATAAGATTCCGACGAGCTCATAATTTTACTGATTGTACCACGTCTGGTATACTCTTTTCTATATGTTAGACATCAAATTTATTCGCGAGAATGCAGAGCTTGTAAAAGAAGCTGCTCAGAAAAAAAACATCGCATTTGACGTTGCGGAGCTTATCGCCGTTGACGATGCACGCAGAGCTCATCTTGCAGATGTTGAGGCAATGCGTGGCAAGCAAAATGAAATTGCAAATGCTGTTCCTCGCGCAACAAATCAAGACGAGCGCGAAAGGCTTATCGCGGAATCAAAATCAGCAAAGGAGATTTTGCAAGAAAAGGAGGAAGAGCTCGCTGAGATTATGAAGACATGGCATGGACTCATGGTTCAAGTACCAAATATTCCTGACATGTCCGTACCTGATGGTAAAGAGGATTCGGATAATGTTGAGGTTAGAACATGGGGAACAATTCCAACATTTTCATTTACACCAAAGGACCACATTGAACTTTTTGAAAAGCACGATATGGCGGACTTTGAGCGCGGTACAAAGGTCGCTGGTTTTCGTGGTTATGTTTTGAAAGGTGATGGGGCAAGGCTTGTGTTCGCGCTCTCGCAATTTGTGTTGAATGAACTTTCTAAAGAAGGATTTGAACCGATGATTGTTCCATCACTTGTACGACGTGCGCCACTCATTGGCACTGGGTTTTTACCACAAGGAGAAGAGGACCTTTATAAAACTCAAGATGGAGACTTTCTTGCTGGTACTGCAGAGGTGGCTACAATGGGGTACCATATGGACGAGGTGCTTTCATTGTCAGATTTTCCTAAAAAATATATTTCATTCTCGCCGAGCTTTAGACGTGAGGCTGGGAGCCACAGCAAGGATACAAAGGGCCTTATTCGTGTGCATGAATTTTTCAAATGGGAGCAAGTGATCCTGTGTGAGGCGAGCCATGAGGAGAGTGTGAAATTTCACGAGTATCTCACGGAGAATTCTGAAAAGTTGATGCAGAAACTTGGTATCCCATACCATGTAGTGTTGAACTGCGGTGGGGACCTTGGTCTTGGTCAGGTTAAAAAATATGACATTGAAGCATGGGTACCATCACAGAACACCTATCGTGAGACCCACTCGGCTTCGTACTTTCACGACTTTCAGACTCGTCGTTTGAATATTCGCTATCGAGACGCAGAAGGCAAGCTACGTTTTGCGCATTCGCTCAACAATACCGCCATTGCATGTCCACGCATCCTCGTGCCTCTTGTTGAAAATTTCCAACAAGAAGACGGAAGCATTATTATTCCAGAAGTCCTTCGTCCATATATGGGAGGTAAAGAAAAAATCGGATAACAGGAAACCCTATTCCTTTTTTATGGAAAGATTTCACACAGTTGCTAATAAGATTAGAGGGCAGTTTGGTGTATGGTTCAGTAAAACACTTATTCTTATAGTACTTTCTTTTTTATTTTTTGTAACTGGAGGTGGGTTGTCGCAAAATGCTAAATGGCGAATCGAAAATATAGAAATTTCTGAAACAAACGTTGTTTCAGAAGATATGGTACGCTCCATTGTGCGCCAAAAACTTACTGGCAATTATTTTTTTGTATATTCTAGAGGAAATAGTTATTTGTTTCCCAAAAAAGAGATTGAGCAAGCGCTTCTCGAAACATTTCCGCGGCTCGAAAGCGTTTACATAAAACGTATTAATAATAATACTATCGGAATCATTGCTGTAGAACGTAAGCCGTACGCGCTTTGGTGTGGTACGCAATTTGTTTCAGAAGCCAATCAATTTGAGAACTGCTGGTTTATAGACAGGGCAGGTTTTGTTTTTGACAGAGCGCCAATTTTCCCAAGAGGTATATATATTGAATTTTATAGTGAGCTTGTGGAAAAAAATATTGGTGAACAGTTGCGAAGCACGCTTCCTGCTAGTCGTTTTGCATTTGCAGACAACTTTTCTGGAATTCTTCGCGACAACATAGGAAGGCCATTTCGTATTTTAATTAAAGAAAATGGAGAATTTGAGATCACTATTCATACAAGCACGAAGCACCCTTTTCTTGATGGGGTTACAATACGATTCAAGGAGGATTCCCAGCCTGAATATCTGCTAAAAAATCTTCTTTCATCAATCCCTGTCAAATTCCCAGATAATACTTCTTTGAAGAAAAAGCTTCTTTATATAGATATGAGATTTGGGAGCAAGGTCATTTTCGGTTTTGAGGAATAATTAATTCAAAGCAAAGGCGTATAGCCCACTCATAATCATGACTATGAATAGGTTGTGGAAAATTGTAATTCTCGTTTTGTCGAGATATGTGTTATTGTTGCTTTTGGTTTTCCTGAACATTTAAAAACAAAAAAGGAGGTTGAAATGTCAAAGTTAATTATTGAGAGTATTCCCGTATCGCCATTCTGTCAGTTCGCCCTTAGGAACAACAAGACGGCATTGAGGTTTATGGTGGCGGTAGCGGTTATCTTGCTTGTTCTTGTCAGTATTTTCCTCCCGATATGGCTTGCTGTGCTCAGTGTCATTGCGGTCGTGGTTCTTGCTCCATACGTGCTTTCTGGACTCAAGCGCGACGAAAAGATGTGGCTCGAGATTAATAAAAGGGATCACTACGTCAGTACACAGCTTGAAGAAATCTTGAAAACTTTCTACGCATACACTGAACAAGATATTTATCGTGCCAGTGTTGTGGAAATACCTCTGGAGAAACTGTGGTACCCACGCTATGCGCAGTATTTTTCTGGCGATAGGGGGCTTTCGGGTGATGTCTCGGTTTCAGGGGTCATGGGTGGACTGTTTGGGGCCAGTGGATTACTATCTGGAAAGGTGGTTGGGTCGGTGGGGCCAGACTCACTTGCAGACCTTGGTGCAGTTATCATTCTTCAGAACGAAAATGGGCAAACTATCCGTGTTGTGATTCCTCATCGGCAGGTTGCTGAGCAGATGTTCGCAGCAGCCTTGCGTTCGTTTAATAAGGATGAGGTTACATTCAAGACACTCACTTCGCTTCATGTTTTGCGGTTTTCTACATATTTACCAAAGAAGGCTTGTGTCACGTTTGTTTCAGCACTGCGAGTTTTGGATAAAATCGTAGCTTCTTGTGGGGAACCACTAGATGAGCGGCCTGTTGTTAAGGTGTATGGACAGGAGGTCAGCCCTGGGGTCATTATGGCAACTGCCATGGAAATAGAAGGGGAGCGCGGAGTGTTCATTCCTACGGGGTACTTCAAGGAAGTGACTGACAAGTTGTCGGAATTTCTTGGTGCTTATCGCGGGGATGTTGCAATGTTGCTTGATGGACAAGGCCCTTTTGCTCCGAAGAAAGCACAACCTGTAGTTTAATGTTTGTCTAATCGGCAGATGCAGATATGGAATTTATTCCGTATGGGCGTCTGCCGATTTTTTATTGCAGGAGTAGGTATAAAAGATGAAAGGTGTGATTTTGTATGCTAGAGTGCATGCAATGAGTAAAGATGTAAAAAATAATTCAGCGAAGCCAATAATGGGATTTTGGGCGGAATTGCCAAGGCCATTTTTTGTGTCTGCCCCAATGGCTGATGTTACAGACTCTGCGTTTAGGCAGATGATCGCAAAATATAGCCGTCATGGGGAGTCTGGCGGTGGCCCAGATGTTTTTTGGACAGAGTTTGTTTCTGCGGACGGCCTCTGTAGTGCAGGACGCGATGTTTTAAAACGTGATCTTGCTTTTGGTAAAAACGAACATCCAATTGTTGCGCAGATCTTTGGTTCTACTCCAGAGCATATGAAAAAAACAGCTGAGCTTATCAAAGAACTCGGCTTTGATGGTATAGACATTAATATGGGTTGCCCCGACAAAAGTATTGAGAAGCAGGGAGCTGGCGCCGCGCATATGAAAAATCCAAAGCTCGCACAGGAATGTATTCGCGCGACGATGGAGGGAGCAGGCGGGCTCCCTGTGTCGGTAAAGACACGCGTGGGATACAATAAAGAAAATCTAGAGGAATGGATTGGCGCAATACTTGAAACAAGTCCTGCGGTAATCACAGTGCATGCGCGTACTCGCAAGGAGCTCTCCCTTGTTCCTGCACAGTGGGACTACGTGGCTCGCGCAAAAAAACTCGCAGAGGGAACCGGCACCATTATTATCGGTAATGGCGACGTAAAAGACCTCGCTGATGCAAAAGCAAAAGCAGATGCGACTGGTGCAGACGGCGTGATGCTCGGACGCGCGATGTTTGGCACGCCATGGCTTTTTGACCGCGACCGCAAAACACCGCCAACTCTTGCAGAAAAATTTGAAATACTAATCGAGCACACACGCCTATATGAAAAACTTCTCGGAGACATAAAGAATTTTGCAATTATGAAAAAGCACTACAAGGCGTATGTGCACGGATTTGACGGAGCAAAAGAGCTTCGCGTGCATATGATGGAGGCAAAAAATGCTGACGAGGTAGAGCGTATCGTACGAGATTTTCTGAAGATAGTTTAGTTTTTGACGGTGGTTGCTAACCATGATAGTCTATTTACAGACAATTAAATAAGAAAGGTGTGGTGTGT
>JBARNW010000136.1:0-6217 GCA_049641785.1 Minisyncoccia bacterium
CTCCTTGTTATCGCTAGCATCACTGTTCTAATTGTGGTTACTTTTGTTATGTACAAACAAAGTGTGGATAAGGTAGCACAACCTCTCGCAGAACAGACAGTAGAAAAACAAAACGAGCAACAAAAGACAGATTTTGGGTCAGAGATACCAAGCGACTTCCCAACAGACATCCCTATTGAAGAGGGTGCAGAAGTTGAGCAGAGCTATAACCTAAATTACACTGGTCAAAACCAGCTCACTATAGTTTTTCCTTCCACAAAAACAGTCAAAGAAAACTACGCGCTCTACTCTGATTTTCTTGAAAAACAAAATTGGATTGTTTCCAATAAATACGAGAGCGAAAAACTTTCTTCTATCTATGGCACAAAAGAAAGTAATGATATTAATGTAACGATTGGTGAAAATGTCACAGATGTGTCGAAATCGCTGGTGAGTATTAGCATACTGAAAAAATGATGAAAAAATTAAAAATAATTCTTGCCACGCTAGCTATATTTACAACCTCTCCATTAATAGTATTGGCAGCAGTAGGGGATATGGTTACATATAATGTAACAGGCGTGGTTTATCCATCCGACATTGCTTTCGATGGAACAAATATGTGGGTGTCATCAAATATTAATGCATTTAGGACCGCAAAAATCTCACCATCAGGTGTTGCAACATCATATCTGTCAATGTCAAATGGTGGCCTTCCTGTCGGCATTGCTTTTGACAGAACAAATATGTGGGTTGCGGGTTACGTTGCAGACAGTGTTACAAAAGTTTCCTCAACTGGGTCAATGGTTGATTATTATGGTATAGGTGCTGGCCCATGGGACATAGCCTTTGATGGAACAAACATGTGGACCGTGAATGATGGGTTTTATGATTATGTGGATCCTTATGACGGCATGTCGTATCAAGGTTACGGCCCTAGTAGTGTGACAAGAGTAACTCCATCAGGTGCTATGACAACATATTATGGTACAGGATATATTGCAGAAGGCATCGCATTTGATGGAACAAACATGTGGGTGGCAAACTATGGTGATAATAGCGTCACAAAAATTTCTCCAACTGGTGCCATGACAACATACACAGGAACAGGTGCCTCACCATACCAACTTGCCTTCGATGGAACAAACATGTGGACAGCAAATTATGGCAATAATAGTGTCACAAAAATCTCTCCAACCGGTGCCATGACAACATATACAGGAACGGGAGTTAATCCTTGTGGTATAGCCTTTGATGGAACAAACATGTGGACAGGGAATTATGGCAATAATAGTGTCACAAAAATTTCTCCGACAGGATCCATGACAACATATACAGGAACAGGTGCTAATCCATGTAATATTGCGTTTGACGGTGTAAATATGTGGACCGCGAATTTGAGTGACAATACTGTTACAAAGATTGTTGCATTACCACCTACTGGCACCGTCTCCGTCTCTTCCAACATCTCATCCTCCTGGACCATTACAGGCCCAGCAACCATCACTGGCTCTGGTACTTCACAAACATCAGCATCACAATCAACAGGAACATATACGATCACATGGGGTGCTGTAGCTGGGTACACCACTCCTGCGTCTCAAAGTCTTACTCTTGCTTCAGGCGGAACTATTACTTTTAATGGGAACTATGTGGCTGCCCTCGCAGTCCCAACCGTCACTACACCCACAGTAGCTTTCATCACCACCTCTAGTGCAACCCTCGGAGCGAACGTAACATCTCTCGGTAACCCTGCAACCATCACAGCTCGTGGCACCTGTTGGGGAACTACAGCCAGCCCAACCACTAACTGCGCCTCGGCAACAGGAACAACAACCGGCATCTTTACTCACGCCAGAGCAAGTATGACCGCAAATACCACCTACTATTTTCGCGGCTATGCTGACAACAGCACTGGGAGAGGGTACTCGGCAGACGGGACGTTTACGACAAAAGCTGTCCCCACCGTAACTACGCCAACCGTCACTTCCATCATCGTCAACGGAGCAACACTGGGAGCGAACGTAACATCTCTCGGAAATCCAGCCACCATTTCTGCCCGCGGTATCTGTTGGGGAACTACAGCCAGCCCAACCACAAACTGTTTCGCGGCAACAGGGACAACAATTGGTATCTTTACTCATAATAGAATAGGCATGTCCTCAAACACCACTTATTATTTTCGCGGCTATGCTACCAATAGCGGTGGGACAGGGTACTCTGCAGACGGGACGTTTACGACAAAAGGTGTCCCCATCGTCACTACGCCCACCGTCACTTCCATCACCACCTCCGGAGCAACACTCGGAGCGAACGTAACATCTCTAGGTAACCCCGCAACAATCACAGCTCGTGGCACCTGCTGGGGAACTACAGTCAATCCAACCACCAACTGTGTGGCAGCAACAGGGACAACAACTGGTATCTTTACTCACGTTCAAGCAGGCATGCTCCCAGGCACCACTTACTACTATCGTGGCTATGCTACCAACAGTACCGGAACAGGGTACTCGGCAAACAGTACGTTTATGACAAACAGAGTCCCAACCGTCACCACCCCCACCGTCACTTCCATTACCAGCTCCGGAGCAACACTCGGAGCTTATGTAACATCTCTCGGGCTCCCACTCCCTGCCAGTATTACCGCTCGTGGCACCTGCTGGGGGACTACAGCCAATCCAACCACCAACTGTGTCGCGGCAACAGGGACAACAATTGGTATCTTTACTCACGCCAGAGCAAGCATGGCCGCAAACACCACCTACTATTATCGTGGCTATGCTACCAATAGCGCTGGGACAGGGTACTCTGCAGATGGGACGTTTACGACAAATATAGACACACCAACCCCTCCAACAATCTCCGGACCAGCCACACTAGTCACAGGATACAGCGGAACATACTCTTTCGTATCAACAGACCCACAAGGGGAGCAAATCAGCTATGCGGTAGACTGGAACTCAGACGGAACAGACCTATGGATGCCATACGGTTCAGTTCCACCACCAGGGAGTATGACATATGTAAATTCCGGAGTATCACAATCAGCATCTAAGTCATGGACAACCCCCGGCACTTACACAGTCAGAGTCCTAGCCCAAGACATTATGGGTAACAACTCATCATGGACAACATACACAATTACAGTGTCAGACCCTCAACCATGTACAGCAGGAGTAGTAGACTCTTCTGGCTCGTGGGCTCCAACATGCGCAACATCTGCAACATGCCTCACTCCACCTGACGGAGCACAGCTTACAAACCAGCCTGGTATTCAAATTGGCCTCTGTCCAACGCCAGAATACACCGGTACTGCCTACCGCGCCTGCTCCACAGCAACCATTACCTGTACCCCAGCCACCTCCTGTGGAGATAACATTTGTAACGGCTCAGAGACTATCCTCACTTGTCCTGCAGATTGCAAAGCGAGGTATCAGCAGTTCTAGGGTCGGGGACGAAAGTGATACAGCACGAGAACGCCTCTCGCATGAGAGGCGTTCTCGTGCTAGAATACCAGGCATGGCTATTGAACTAAAGGATATTGAACACCTTGCTGGGCTCGCTCGGATAGCAATTTCAGATAATGAGAAAAAAACACTTCAGCATGATTTGGAGGATATTTTGGCCTATGTGTCGCAGATATCAAATGAAGGGTACGATATAGGCAAGTCTGATGTTGGAGAACATCGCAATGTAATGCGCGCAGATGAAGAACCGCATGAGTCAGGAATGTTTACTGAGGACATTCTTGCGCAGGCACCTGTTCGAGAGGGTAATCGAGTGTTCGTAAAGAAAATATTGTAAGCTATGGATGTTAAAAATCTTACTATCAAGCAAGCACACGAGCTACTCATTAGTAAAAAAATGAGCGTGCTTGAACTTGTGGAAGCAACACTCAAAGTAGCAGAATCAACACGCGACCTTAATGCGTATTTGGAAATTTTTGATGATGTGCAATCTCAAGCGGGAGTTGCGCAGAAAATGATAGATGATGGACGCTCAACAATGATGACAGGCATCCCTATCGCTATGAAGGATAATATTTTGATCAAGGGCAAAATAGCGAGTGCTTCTTCAAAAATGCTTGAGAATTACACAGCAACATATGATGCATTCGTGACAAAAAAACTTCGTGAGGCTGGTGCTGTATTTATTGGTCGCACAAACATGGACGAGTTTGCAATGGGTGGCTCGACTGAGAATTCTGCATTTGGTGTGACAAAAAATCCACACGACAAAACACGTGTGCCAGGTGGCTCATCGGGTGGTTCAGCCGCAACGCTTGCTTCTGGTTCTGCTCTTGGTGCGCTTGGTACAGATACTGGAGGCTCTATTCGCCAGCCAGCAGCTTTTTGTGGAGTTGTTGGGCTCAAGCCAACATACGGCAGCGTGTCACGCTCTGGACTTATTGCAATGGCGAGCTCGCTGGATCAGGCCGGTCCATTTGCAAAAACAGTCGAAGATGCAGAAATTATTTTTGATTGCATAAAAGGGTACGACAAGATGGACAGTACGTCGTATGCTGACGTACACTTAAAGAAAGAGAACAAGAAACCGAGGGTAATTGGTGTACCAACAGAGTTTGTGAATGCAAAAGGAGTTGATCCGCGTGTTTTGAAAAATTTTGAGGAGTCAATCGAGAAGATGAAAAAGTTAGGATATGAAGTAAAGGAAATTGATCTAACCTCTTTCAAGCAAGGGCTATCGATTTACTATATTTTGATGCCTGCTGAAGTTTCCTCAAACCTCGCGCGCTTTGATGGCGTGCGTTATGGGTATCATGCAGACGGCGCAAACCTGCTTGATGATTATATGCGTTCGCGAGGGGAAGGATTTGGTGGCGAAGTACGCCGTCGTATTCTCCTCGGCACCTATGTGCTTTCTTCTGGCTATTACGACGCTTATTACAGCAAGGCTGTTGCTGCTCGAGAGATCATCAAGAAAACACTAGAAGTTGCATTTCGAGATGTCGATATTATTGCGACACCCACCACCCCCACACCAGCCTTCAAAATCGGTGAAAAATCGAGTGACCCACTACAGATGTATCTTGCGGATATTTTTACTGTGCCTGTGAACATTGCTGGAGTCCCGGCTATTTCAATTCCGTCTGGTTTCATTGAAGAAGTGGATGCGAAACTTCCGCTCGGAATTCAATTCATTGCGCCACATTTTGGCGAAGATGCCCTTTTCGCAACAGGGAAAGACTTTGAAAAAGCGCGTATATTTAATAATATTTAACATATGACAGAACACGCCCCAGCTCCAAAAGATACAATGTTTCGCGATGCGGCGATTGTTGTCACAGCGCTTGTTTTAATGTATGTGAGTACCAACATCACGCCAGTTAGTCTTGAAACAGTAGTTTCGGGAGAGATGATGTCCAACGTGCTTTCATTCATTGGCATTGATGCAAGGTTGACCACTGTTCAAAATATTGTACTTTCTTTGCAAAACACATTTGCGGTACTCGGTATAGTATTTCTAGCGGGTGCTTTTTGGGCGACATTAAAAATTCGCGAAGTCCACCATGCGGAGCATGAAAAATACGAGCCTGTTCATCATGAAAAAACTGTCGAAAAACAGGCAATTGCGCAGTGGCAGGTGATATTGGATCACGTAAACTCGGAAAACCCTGCCGAATGGAAACTTGCAATTCTTGAGGCAGACAATATCCTAAATGAAGTTCTCGAGGATCAGGGATATCTTGGCTCGACAGTTGCTGATAAGTTGAAAACAATGAGCTCTACCAGGATATCGTCATATAATGAGTTATGGGATGCTCACAGGCTTCGCAATCAGATTGCCCACGGTGGCGCTATTGATATGGAGCTTACTCAAAAAATGGCTCGAAACGCAGTGTCGCAGTTCGGGAATGCCTTCAAGGAGCTCGGGTATCTGTAGGAAACATGTGCAAATGTGTTTAGACATTACCAGCCACTATTGCAAAATTTTGTAATGGTGGTATAGTTACGCGTACAGATTAGTAGCGGGGTAGAGAAGCGGTATCTCATCAGGCTCATAACCTGAAGACGCCCGTTCGATTCGGGCCCCCGCAACATGAAAATTATAAAAATGCCGGCAATTGTCGGCATTTTTGCAAAAAGGGCTAAAATTGGGTAGTATTGCTTTCTGGGGAGGTAAAAATAAAATATGTCGGCGTAGCTCAGTTGGTTAGAGCACATCACTCATAAAGATGAGGTCGGAGGTTCGATCCCTCCCGTCGACACCATAGAAG
>JBARNW010000087.1:0-2064 GCA_049641785.1 Minisyncoccia bacterium
GTGAAATGTCAAAACGTAATACCAACCTGCTTCCAGGTCGCACACTGTGTGTTTTAACTCGCGATCAGAACAAATTGACACGGTTCACTGATTGCATCTGGCTTCCAGATGTTATGTCTGTGATAAATTTGAGTCAAAGGGCACGTGTATTCATTGCGGGTGGGGAAAATGTTTATCGCCAATTTATTGGCCTTCCCGAAGTACGCACGATTTATATGACAAGAATCATTGCCAGATACCACGGAGACACTTTTTTCCCAAACTATTCCACAGATGACTGGCTGACCATACAGCGAGAAAATCACGCAGCTGGCGAAAAAAACAAACATCCTCTCATTTTTGAAACCTTAATCCGCAGAAAATAAAAATCTGCTCACCAAAAAAGCCCTACGCAAGTTGGGCTTTTTTTATATATATAAAAAATTAATCGTGTATAACACTTTTAATAACATCTATTAAACTTTTATCAAATTGAGCTGGTAGGACTTGATCTGGTTTTGGGTCGACTACGTACCCAGAGAGCGCTTCTGCTGCGCGAATAAACATTTCCTCGTTAAATTGCTTAATTCTATTATCGAGCGCACCACGAAAGATCCCAGGAAATGCAAGTGAGTTATTAATTTGATTTGGAAAGTCTGATCTGCCAGTAGCAACTACGAAGGCTCCAGCTTCTTTGGCAACATCAGGCATGATTTCTGGGGTTGGGTTTGCAAGAGCAAAAATAATTGGCTTCTCTGCCATTGTGCGGACCATCTCTGCGGTCAAAAGTCCCGGTTTTGAAACACCAATAAAAATATCTGCTCCGTGCAGTACCTCAGCAAGTGTGCCAGTTTTTTTATCACGATTTGTAACTCGCGCAAGCGCCTGCTTTTCCTCATTTAACCCTTCCCTTCCATCATATATTGCACCCTGTGTATCACAGACAATAAAATGCTTGAACCCATATGCTAAAAGAATTTTTGTAATCGCTGTTCCAGCTGCACCTGCTCCGCTCATCACAACCATTGCATCTTCCTTTTTAATGCCACGAAGTTTTAGCGAGTTTATAAGACCTGCAAGGACCACTGTTGCCGTGCCATGTTGATCGTCGTGCATCACCGGGATAGGCAGCTCAGCGCGTAATCTTTCCTCTATTTCAAAACAACGCGGAGCTGAAATATCCTCCAGGTTAATCCCGCCGAACACCGGTGCAATATTTTTTACAAGAGCAATAATTTCCTCCACATCCTGAGTGTTTACACAAATAGGAAATGCATCAATTCCGGCAAACTCTTTAAAAATCGCTGCTTTCCCTTCCATCACTGGTATCGCAGCATGAGCACCAAGGTTGCCAAGTCCAAGTATTGCAGAACCATCAGAAACTATAGCTATCGTGTTTCCTTTAATTGTGTACTCGTATGCGAGCTCTACGTCACGTCCTATCTCGCGTGATACCTCTGCAACTCCTGGTGTATATGCAAGCGAAAGCTCTGCTCTATTTGTAAGAGGAACCTTGCTTATAACCTCAATTTTACCGCGATGTTCCTTGTGAAGCCTGAGGGATTGTTTGTATATATCATCCATATTAGTAATGCATTCTCGCGTGAGCTAGTGATCCATACAATCCGCCAAAATCGCCAAGCTCGGCCTTTTCTATACGTGGCGCCCTCGGAAAGATTTTTAATATTTCAGCAAGATGTTTGCGAACTGCAGAGATGGGAATACCAACTTCGTTCATCATTGAACCGCCTATCACTACTATATCTGGTGACCAATGCACAATAGTATTATTGAGCCCATACGCAAGGAATTTTGCGAGTTCATCCCATACGGCATTATCATGAATCTCGTAGGGCTTCATGCCAAAACGTTTTTCGACAGCTGTTCCAGACACATACGCTTCTAAATCGTTTCCTTCACACGTTGGACAAAGAGAATTATCTGGATCAATGACCTGATGTCCTGGCTCAAACCCAAGTGCTGATCTATCGATCTTCCCATTGATAACACGCACCCCTCCAACGCCAGTGCTTACAGTAATATACGCAACGATAGATTCACCTCGCCCTGCTCCAAAATGAGCCT
>JBARNW010000138.1:0-2308 GCA_049641785.1 Minisyncoccia bacterium
AGTTCACACATCTCATTCTGGCGATTAGAGCCCGGTAGGCAAGCTAAGACCATTCTGAGGAATTCTGGCATTAATGGTGATTGGGACACAGTGTGCGCACTACTAAGGAGTTCGGTAACCCCTCCAAAACTTGAAGGAGTCGGCATCTCGCCACGTTCAAGTATGGTCGCCATAATGCGTTCATCAGAATTGAGTTGCGAGGCCTTTACCACAGGTAATCATTCCCTTTGGCATGGCGTACCCTGTCATTTGGAATATGCTCCAGAACAGCCTTTGATGAAGCAGATGCAATAAAAACTTGTAAGTGCTTAAAGTCCGATGAAACTTCCTCAAGGCCAGATATTAACTCATTGAGGTCATGCGGGGACACTTCCTGCGCTCCTGGAGAATCAATCATCAACAAACCGGGATGGCGGCCAACTCCGTACTTCTCAGCTACTTTTATCATGGCAAGGACGGCTGAAACCTTTACCCTTAGCTTTTCACCTAAGGTGAGTTTGCTATACGTAGTCTCCTTCCCTCCCTTGGTGAGTGAAAGGGTTGCATTGCCCTTAAGTGTAGCGTTTTGCAGGTTTGTCATTCCAAACCGTTTAGCATATGAAACAATTTCTTCACTAACCGCCTCAAGAACACTGTCTTGAACTTCTTTGACTCTTTTCTCTGTTACCGTAACCGTTGCTTTAAGGATTTGAGCAACATCGATGCTGTTATTGCTGGCTTCGTCACTGCTTTTGTCATTTTGAGATTCTGGTACTCTAGATGCTTCTTCCAGCTTCGCCTCAAGCATTGCTACTTCAAGGTCTAACTGTTGCCTCATTCCAAAAGATGCAAGTTGGCCACTTAATTTCTGAATATTGTTTTCAAGGCTACTTATCGTAGTCTCTATTTGGGTGTTCCGGTCCGTTGCACTTTGCAGGTTTGATTGGGCCTTCTCACAAGCAGATTGAGATGATTCAATACGCTTCTCAATTTCAATTTGTTTGGCTTCCATGTCTTCATCGGAATCGGTGTGCTCGCCGCAAACTGAACAAGTATGCTCGCTCTGTTCCCGTTGCTTTTTTTCATATGTGATATGTGTATCGCACCTTGGGCAGCATGTTGGATCAAGCTTTCTGAATACCGCACCTGCTGCAACAGCATCTTTATGAGCCTGAAGGTCTTGTTTGTCAGATGCCAAAGCCGTTGTTGCGCTCTCTAACGCGCTCTTTTCTCGCATAAATCGAGCTTCTGCATTTGATGCATCTAGTCGTTTGAGGCTTAGTTCTTTTTGGTGGGATGCTAACTGTACTCTTACCTCTGAATCAGAAGGGGTGACGTCACGTTCATGTTGTTTTTCTTCCAACTGAATCCGTATTTCATTGGCACGGGCTTGTCGTTCTTTATCCCTTTCTTTTTTGCGACGCTCTTTTGATTCTTGCTCGAACGTCACACCTTTGTGGGCGGATTTTGCTGCAGTAAGGGTCGATACCCAGGGCAGCCCTAGATACATCCTTAGAAGCGCAGAAGATATGCCTGCAGTAGGGGGTAAGTCCCCGAGAAGTACAGAGTAATTAGTGCCAATGAACATTGCTCCAGAAAGTGCGGGCCAACTGTGGACAGATATCCCCCCCCCCTGCTCAATATCATTTCCTCTCCATATGGTGACTGTCTCTAAAGCAAAAGCCTTCATGAAAAATTCGGACATAACAGCTTCGAACTCTTCAACTCCATCAAATCTGGCGAGTTCAGTTTCCGTTTTATTCGAGTTTACTTTGTGGAGGCTTCCTGCAAAGGCATCTACAAAATTGATTCTGATTAGGTGGATTTCATCCTCAAGAGAAAATTGCAGTTCACAATCATGTAACCAGCTTTTCACATCCTCTTGCAGCTTCTCGGGAGCCCTGCCACGAAGTAACCACTGAATGATATTTAAAACCGATGATTTCCCTTTTAGGTTTCCATCAGTAGCTACTGCCCATAGGCCTTGATCTAAGTTATCCCATTCAAAAGTAAAATCATCGGGAGATTCCAGCCCAGTTTTTTGTCCAGAAAATTTGAGCGCCTTTAGGGTTAGCCGTTTTGGGGACGCCACTACTGGAGAAGGAGTAATGTTGTGGGATGCTAAAACCGTGGAAATATCTTTTTTTTCAGCTTTCGCTGTTTCCGCGATAGCTGATAGCCAATCGATGTGTTCCCCCGATGTCATTAGTCACTCCATAAAGTTTAGGGATATGCCGTTATTCTGGCTTTTACCCGTTGAGTAATGGGAGGTATGATTCCCCCTAGTTCTGTCTCGGCGTAATCGGCTTGTTCATATTGGCGTTTCTTT
>JBARNW010000004.1:0-6549 GCA_049641785.1 Minisyncoccia bacterium
CTCCAAGGGGAAAAGGTAATTAGTGATGGAGACTCTAAAAAAGTTTTTGCGCGGTTCAAAAAAGTTATTTCTGCGCGCGGACATGACAGACTTCTACCACTTATTGGCCGTGAGTTTGAAAAGATAATAATGCGCGAAAATAAGAATAAAGAAGTTGTCCTTATTACGGCAGACAATAAGAGTAAGAGTAAATGGATGCACGCGTACGATCACTATAAAAAAGAAAAAATTATTCCAAAAGGTTCTGTGTGTCGCGAGGTGGTAGACGAATCAATCATTGGAGGTTTCCAGATTCGAACGAAAGACACGCTCATAGACGGTACTTATAAAAAATCCCTTGTCGAACTTTATCGAAAAATTACAAGCTAAAATCACATGAACACAATACTTATAGAAAAAATCAGAAAGGAAATTGAAGCTCTTGAACCAAAAACATCAGTGGAGCGTGTTGGTACTGTGGTTAAAGCTGGTGACGGTATTGCTGAAATAGAAGGACTTCATGGAGCAATGATGGCAGAAATGGTCGTCTTTGAGGCGTCTGGCGGAAAGGCTCTCAAAGATACTCTAGATGCAGAGCCCATTGTTGGCTTTGTTCTTAACCTTGAAGAAGATTTTGTAAAGACTGTGATTTTGTCAGGGGCAGAGCGCATCAGCGAAGGTATGGTGGCAAAAGGTACTGGAAAGACTCTTTCTATCCCCGTATCAAACGGAATGATTGGTCGTGTTGTGAATGCGCTCGGGGAGCCAATTGACGGCAAGGGTGCTATTAAGGCCGAAGAAAGAATGCCAATCGAGCGCATCGCATTCGGCGTTATTGATCGCGCTGGAGTGGATACACCAGTACATACAGGGATCAAGGCAATTGATTCGATGATCCCGATCGGACGCGGACAGCGTGAACTTATCATCGGAGACCGTGGCACAGGCAAAACTGCAATTGCGCTTGATACCATTCTGAACCAAATTACCGAGCCAAAAGAGACTCGCCCAATTTGTATTTATGTTGCTATTGGGCAAAAGGAATCAAAAATTGCGCGTATTGTGGGCGAACTAGAAGCGCGTGGTGCTATGGCGTACACAATCGTAGTTGTTGCAGGCGCGTCAGAGCCAGCAGCCTTGCAATACTTAGCTCCATTTACAGGCGCAACTATCGGTGAATTTTTTATGTTGAAAGGGAAGGATGCTGTCGCTGTGTATGACGACCTCTCAAAGCACGCGGTCGCCTACCGCCAGATGTCACTTCTTCTTCGTCGTCCACCTGGACGCGAGGCATATCCAGGAGATATTTTTTATCTACACTCACGTCTACTAGAGCGAGCAGCAAAGCTTTCTGACAAGCTTGGCGGTGGGTCTCTAACGGCGCTACCAATTATTGAAACTCAGCAGGGTGATGTGTCTGCATATATTCCAACCAACGTGATTTCAATCACAGACGGGCAGATTTATCTCGATACCGACCTCTTCAACAAAGGGATGCGCCCAGCTGTAAACGTGGGACTTTCGGTGTCACGTGTTGGCTCGAACGCTCAGACAAAAGCAATGAAGAAAGTTGCTGGGAAGATTCGTCTCGAACTTGCGCAGTTTCGCGAACTAGAAGCATTTATGCAATTCGCGAGCGACCTTGATAAGGAAACAAAAGAGCGAATCGAAAAAGGTCGCCGACTTTCGGAGTTGCTGAAGCAGACAAATGGCAAGCCCCTTTCGTTTGAGAAAGAAGTTATTGTGATATACGCTGGGATTTCTGGCGTTATCGACAAAGTGAAGGTTGAGGATATGCACCTATTTGAAGAGAAACTGATGGAATATTTTGACCATCATGCTGTTGGAATTGTTGATGCAATACGAAAAGACCACGCGATTTCTGAACAAACAGAGGCAAACTTAAAATCTGCACTTCTAGATTTTGTGACCTCACATCCAGAGCTCTTTATCGCTCACTAAAATATTATGTCATCCACTCGCGCGATAAAAGGAAAGATACGCTCTGTCCAAAAGACACACCAGGTTACCAAGGCCATGGAGGCTGTTTCTGGTGTAAAGATGCGCAAGGCGCAGATTTCGGCCCTTGTAGCGCGGCCGTATGCGATGGCAGCGTTTCGTATTTTGTCACGCATTACACGTTCTATTGATATCGCAAATCATCCACTTGTTGCGATACGACCAGTTTCGCGCGTACTTTTAGTTGTTGTTACAAGCGATAAAGGGCTTGCGGGCGGATTAAATAGCGGTGTAACCAAGCGAGCGCTTAAAGCGCTTGCTGACAGATTTGTTTCGCACGAAAATACTGGGATTATCGCAGTAGGCCGCAAAGGTGAAGAATTTTTTGCTCGTCGCGGATATATTCTCGAAAAACATATTCAAACAATGAAGGACGAGAGCACTATTGGAGATTTTAACGGAGTAGTATCCCTTGTTACTGATTTGTTTACTGACGGTAAATATGATGAGTGTGTACTCGTGTATACAAATTTTAAATCAACATTTGAACAAGAACCAGTATCGAGGATACTCCTTCCTCTTTCCATCGAAGGACTTTCTGAGATGATAAAGGGTATTGTGCCAGAAAAAGGAGCGTTTGCTGATGCAAATGCGAATATTGAGAAAGAGGGGAAATCCGCAGACTATTTATTTGAACCTTCCCCAGAAGCAGTTTTTGAAACACTACTTCCTAGACTTCTAGCCATTGAGCTCCATCATGCCTTTCTGGAAGCAAAAGCGTCAGAGCACTCGGCACGAATGGTAGCGATGAGGAATGCTTCAGATAAAGCAAAAGAGGTGACATTTTCTCTAACGCGCGAATACAATAAAGCCCGCCAAAGCGCTATTACGAGAGAGATGAGCGAGATTATTGGTGGGATAGAGGCGATGAAATAGCATTATCAACAAACAGGAAATTTAATAAAAATATTATGAACACAGGAACAATCAAACAAATCGTCGGACCAGTCGTAGATGTGTATTTCGAGCACAATATTCCCGAAGTTGAACACGCTCTTCTTGTAGAATGGGTTGGAGAGAACGACGAGAAACGAAAGATCACACTCGAGGTTGCGCAGCACCTTGGCCTCGGCCGTGTGCGCGCTATAGCGCTCGATTCTACAGAAGGTCTTCGTCGAGATGTGAAGGTAAAAAATACTGGCGCTCCTGTCCAGGTTCCTGTTGGTGAGGTTGTGTTCGGTCGACTCTTTAATGTACTTGGCGAAACAATCGACGGAGGCGCGCAATTGCCTGCTAAAACAGAAAGACTTTCTATTCATCGCAAACCACCTGCTTTTAAGGAGCAAAAAACAAAGACAGAAATTTTTGAGACAGGGATAAAGGCGATTGACCTAATGACTCCGTTTATAAAAGGTGGGAAGGTCGGTCTTTTTGGCGGCGCAGGGGTAGGAAAGACAGTCCTCATTCAGGAGCTCATTCGCAATGTGGCCACAGAGCACGGCGGGTACTCTGTGTTCGCTGGCATCGGTGAGCGTGTGCGTGAAGGTAACGACCTCTATCACGAAATGAAGGACTCCGGTGTTCTCGCAAAGACCGCACTCGTGTTTGGGCAAATGAACGAAGTACCAGGCGCTCGCGCTCGTGTTGCTCTCTCTGGACTCACGATGGCAGAGCACTTTCGTGATGCTGGTGGCAAGGACACACTCCTTTTTATGGATAATATTTTCCGCTTCATTCAGGCTGGAGCCGAAGTTTCTGCGCTACTCGGTCGTGTGCCATCGGCAGTAGGTTACCAGCCAACACTCGCAGAGGAAATGGGAAAGCTTCAAGAGCGTATCGCTTCTACAACAAAGGGCTCAATTACTTCTGTGCAAGCAGTGTATGTTCCAGCAGACGACCTTACCGATCCAGCGCCTGCGACGACATTCTCTCACCTCGACTCTACTGTGGTGCTTTCACGTAACCTTGCCTCGCTCGGTATTTACCCAGCTATCGATCCTCTCGACTCTGCATCAAGCGCGCTCGATCCGCAGGTGGTTGGCGAGCGTCACTACAAAGTGGCAATGGAGACACGCAAGGTGCTTCAGCGCTACAAGGATCTTCAGGACATTATTGCAATTCTTGGTATTGAAGAACTTTCAGATGATGACAAACTAGCAGTTAACCGCGCCCGCAAGATTCAGCGTTTTCTTTCACAGCCATTTTTCGTAGGAGAGGTGTTTACTGGAATGCCAGGAAAGTATGTGAAGCTTGAGGATACAGTGGAGGGATTTGCTCAGATTCTCGAAGGAAAATATGATGATGTAAATGAGTCGGCATTTTATATGAAGGGGACGATTGACGAGGTCAAATAATACAATGATGAAGCTCACGATAGCAAAAGTAGACGAAGTGCTTTTTAAAGGCGAGGCGGCCAGCTTGTCGTGCAAAGGTGCTTTGGGTGACCTCACTATTCTTCCACATCATACCCCTCTCGTAACACCACTTAAAAGAGGTACACTCAAGGTTATTGATAGTGAAGGCAAGGAGAGTATTTTTGTTGCTAGTGACGGTGTACTAGAAGTGGGAGGGAATGAAGTAATAGTTATTCTATAAAAATTAAAAATCATTTCATCTACTTTGTTCGAAGAGCGAAGAGCGACGAAGATGTCCGAAGCTAGCAAGCGCAGGACCAGAATAAAATTTTTTTCTTCGAAGTACTGTTCGTACACCTTCCTCAAAAAATTTCTAGGCTCCTCGTATCTAAAATAATTTTAGAATTTTTATTTTAATTTCCTAATAATTCGTGGAATTTTTTTGAAATCTTTTTTCAGTGTTTCTCGTAACGATCCATTGTAGAGCGCAGCAGCAGGATGATAGAGCGGGAGGAAGTTGCGCACCATGCCGAAATGGTCGCCCTTGAGTAGAACTCCATGGACGGCAGATATTTTTTCTTTTGGGAAGAAGTGATTCATTGAGTGTCGCCCGAGGAAAACAATGAGCAATGGGTCAATTAGCTTAATTTCATCTTCCAGCCACTTTGCGCAATCTGCAATTTCCCTTGCAGTTGGGTCGCGGTTTTCTGGCGGGCGGTATTTTACAATGTTGGTGATGTAAATATCTTCTCGTTTCATTTTAATACTCTCCAGCATCTCGTCGAGGAATTTTCCCGCAGACCCAACGAACGGACGCCCTTCTTTGTCCTCCTTTGAGCCAGGAGCCTCACCGATAAATACAATCTGCGCATTTGCATTACCGTCACCAGGCACGCCTTGCGCGGCAGTTTTGCGTAGCCCACAAGTGCATTCTTGAAGCCATTTTGCTTGGAGCTTTTGAAGTTCTTCTTGTTTCGTCATTTGACGATTTTAGCACAGAATTATATCTGATACTTTTTGTGGTGAGTTGTCTGTAAGCCTGCTTTTGCGGATTTATCAATGGTGTCTTGGGTCCCTGTGCTTTCGTTGACCTGAAATGCGTGTACTTCGTCTGAATACATAACTTCCTGGTCGTGACGGAGGTTGTAGTGTTCCTGCGTGATTTTCTTATACGGCATTTCAAGGAGACTTGCAGGGTTTATTTTTTTGATATGTTTTAGAATGTTCGCAAGATTATCTATGTCTTTTTGTGTGATGGGCTCGTGGCACCAATTTTCAAAATAGTCCTCAATGTAGTTTTCAAGGCGTGCGGGGATAATAACACGAAGGTGCGACGCCGTAGGATTTACCTTAAGCACTTCGTCTATTGCGAAAAAGTCTACTCCTGTTGCACCCCCCGTTAGCACTCCGTCTCCACGCGCGATGACTTCGCGCGCTGCTTTGCGCACATCATGCTCAACTTCGTCGTTCGTAAGCTTCCACGTGCCAGTAAATAGAACCCATTTCATATAAGCCACAATACTACAATTATATGGTAGAATCAATGACAATATGACAGAAAAGCCTAAGACCAGAAAAGTTCATGACCAAGCCACGAATCAGCAGATTCGAAAAAAAACAACCTCCTGGGGGGGTGTAGCACATTGGTACGACACGCTTCTTGCAGGTGATGACACGTACCAGTCGCGTGTTATTTTGCCAAATATCCTCCGCGCGATGGCGATTAAAAAAGGTGAGAAGGTGCTTGACCTAGCCTGCGGACAAGGTTTTTTTACGCGCGCATTTTTTGCAGAGGGAGCAGATGCGACAGGTGTGGACCTCGGCAAGCAGCTCATCCTCATTGCAAAAAAAGAGTCCCCAAAAGAGATTAAATATTTCCCTCACTCTGCAGAGGACCTCTCGCTTTTTGAAAACAATTCATTTGAAAAGATTGCGATTGTTCTTGCGATACAAAATATAGAAGCTCCACACAAAGTTTTTAAAGAGTGCGCGCGTGTGCTCGCACCGAGTGGGAAACTTTTTATAGTGTTGAACCACCCTGCTTTTCGTGTTCCAAAAGCAAGCGCCTGGGGTTACGATGATGAGACGAAAACACAGTACCGCCGTGTAGATAGCTATATGTCGGAATCAAAAGTTGAGATAGAGATGAACCCTGGTAAAAAAGGTGGAGCAACAACAGTTTCATTTCATCGACCACTTCAGTATTATTTCAAGACATTAGCAAACAATGGGTTTGTGGTGGCGCGACTTGAAGAGT
>JBARNW010000005.1:0-2723 GCA_049641785.1 Minisyncoccia bacterium
GCCTGCGTACCACTACATATTTGCACTCATTGCCGCGATCATATACCGCTTACCTTCACGCAAGATAAAGATTCTTGCCATCACAGGCACAAAAGGGAAAACATCGACAACTGAAATTGTAAATGCGATTTTAGAGGAGGCTGGCTATAAGACCGCTCTCGCTGGCACTCTTCGTTTTAAGATAGACGACAATGAGGAGCGCAACCTATACAAAATGACTATACCTGGTCGTTTTTTTGTACAGAGATTTTTGCGTCGAGCAGTACGCGCAAAATGTGATTGGGGAATAATCGAGATGACGTCTGAGGGAGCACGACAGTTCCGCCATAAGTTTACAGATTTCGATGCACTCATTTTTACAAACTTGTCTCCTGAACACATTGAGTCCCATGGGTCATTCGAAAATTACAAAGAAGCAAAAAAATCTATTGCAAATGCTTTGTCGCACTCACCAAAAAGACCGCGTATTATTGTTGCAAATGGGGACAATAAATACGCAAGTGAATTTCTAGAAGTTGGTGCCGACATAAAAACAACATACTCAATCAAAGATGCTGAGCCGTACACTCTTGAAAAAGACTTAACTACTTTTAATTTTATGGGAGCGCCTCTTCAGGCGCACCTCTCTGGCGCATTCAATCTTTCCAATATGCTCGCAGGAATTTCTTTTGCGCGCGCTATCGGGGTTTCACCAGAAGTCATTCGTCGCGCCCTTGAAAAGTTCCATGGTATTCGTGGTCGTGTCGAGCGTGTAAATATGGGGCAGGATTTTGACGTTATCGTTGATTATGCTCACACCACCGACTCGCTTGAAAAAGTGTACGAGGTTTTTCAGGACTCTCGAAAGATTTGCGTGCTTGGTGGCACTGGCGGTGGAAGAGACTCGTGGAAACGCCCAGCTATGGGAGCAATTGCTGGCGCGCACTGTGATGAAATAATTCTAACAAACGAGGACCCATACGATGAGGACCCTCAAAAAATAGTTTCTGAAATTATAGCTGGGATAGAAGGTGGCGCTAAAATTATTATGGATAGACGCGAGGCTATTGCGCACGCCCTATCTCTCGCAAAAACTGGTGACGCTGTCATCATTACCGGCAAGGGCACCGACCCGTACATCATGGGGCCAAACGGCACAAAAACACAATGGGATGACGCGGATGTCGCGCGTGAGGAACTTGTAAAACTAGGATTCAAAAAATAGTTAACCTATTTGACTTTGTACCCAAAGGAGAGTAGCCTGCAAAATAGTAGCCTGTTCTCAACAATAAACGGAGGATGGAATGAGTAAAAATCATGTGGACCAAAGTGAATTGCCAAGGAAAATAATTACCCGTTTTTTTCAGGAAATTAAAGAGATTAGTAGAAGGGATTTCCTAGACCGTTCGGGCGATCCTTTTAGTGTTGATAGATTACGATGCCTTGTTTTCGTTCTTGAGGAATTGAACGCTGGCGTCGAGCACTGGGACCGAGTTGCTTCCTTTGTCATAAGTAGAGGGAAAAATGAATATTCTGAATTCTACCGGCCAGCTCTTCTTTTACTGTTTCCAAACGTTTCCTTCAAAAAAAGAAATGAGATCGTAAAATATTTTTGTGCTTTTGGGAATCTTAAGCTCGTTCTTGTTCTCACGGAAAAAGAACTTGTCCGTCATGTAAGCAACAAGGAAATTCTTTTAATTGCAAAATATCACCGTCGCCATCGCACAACAATAGACAGTGATGCCTGGAAAGGAATCCTTGGTCTTGCAAAAAGTAGCGTCTGCTACCGAGCCGAGCTCTCATCTATCAACAAAATGATTGCTGAGTTAGTAACCCTTGATGGGAACGACATAGCGGATTAATTTTGAGAGCGCTCCCGCACAATGCGGTGGTGCTCTTTTTCTTTGGACCTATTATTGGTATACTAGCAAAATGCAAACAGTATCCCTCTTCCCATCGCTGCTCGATTATCAAATGCTTGGTATCTTTATGATCCGTGCAACGCTTGGCCTTATCTTCATTTATTTCTGGTACGAGAAGGTCACCCACCAGAAAGCAGAGCGCATCGAGTTTTTTGAGAAGCTCAAACTCCGCCCGGCAAAAGTTTTCTTTTTTGTAGTGTCTTCTGCTGAAGGCATCGCGGGGGGGCTACTTCTTGTGGGTCTCTACACGCAGGGTGCAGCACTCGTGACTGGAGCCCTGATGCTAGTCGCAACTCTTATCAAGTGGCGCAAACCTTCTGCCCTTCCAAGAAATACAATCGAGTTTTACATCATCCTTGCTGTCGCATCATTCGCCCTTCTATTCCTCGGACCAGGCGCTTTTGCGATAGATTTGCCACTCTAGAATTGCAAATACCCTGTTTTGTGGTAATATCCTGTTTGTCTTATGTGCTAAAATTAATGCGCCCATAGCTCAGTCGGTAGAGCAGCTCCCTTTTAAGGAGACGGTCGTAGGTTCGATTCCTACTGGGCGCACAGGCAAAAAGAAGGCACCCCTTGTGGGTGTTTTTCTTTTTACCTGCTTCACAAGTGGAATCGAACCGCGGGCCGCAACCCTCGAAGAGAGGGCGTAGGTTTTGAGCGTAGCAACGCGAGAGGCGCTTCCTACTGGGCGCACAAACGTTAAGAAAACCAGGTCTGCCACTGGTTTTTAGTTTGTGCGAGGCGCAGCCATATTTTGTCACCAGATAAAATGGCGAGCCGGGGTCGCGAGCACTTACGTAGATTTCGAGTGAAACGAAG
>JBARNW010000009.1:0-2884 GCA_049641785.1 Minisyncoccia bacterium
TTGTCGTCTGGGATACCAACAATAGCGTAGTCTGTACCAATATTTGCTCTACCCCATATCTCTCGAAGTGTTTTTGAAAGTAGCTCTACGTCAAGCACGACTCCATCCGCGATAATATTTGCGGAGATCGGTTCTTCGATGAGGATGAGCTCGTCCTGGTCTGGATGCACAGCCTTTCCTTTCTTGTGAGAACGAAAAAGAGCAATACGAACTACAGAATCGCTTATTTCGATTCCAGCAACGTACCGTTCTTTTGTGAGAATGTTCAGAATACTCATCTTGTGTTCAGTATAGTATACCCCCATACATATTTTTTGCATACCCCTAGTGTGTGCATATTACGTATTATATTTATCGCACTGGTTAATATTTTTCAAAAAATGAAAAAGTGGATATTGAAGTATACAAAGTTGTTTACTTACATGTTACAATATTTACATCATGAATCTGCGTACAAAGACATCGCTTTTTTTTGGAATATTTTTTATTGCAGTGACAGCAGTCATTGTTATTTTTATTGAAAGCATTGTCAGCAACACATTTAGAAAACAAATAGCCACTGATTTTTTTGTCATAGCTGAGCAGAGCGAGGGCACCTATTTTGCATTTTTGGATGGGTTAAAGATTCACGGTACAAACTGGCTCTCCGATGTGAAGGTTCAGGACCTTTCGAAGAATGTACTCAATAGCAAGGCTGGCACACCAGAACGAGCTCGTTCTGAAAAGGACTTTTTGACTTATTTTACCAAGTCAAAAATGCCATATCATAAAACAGTCTTCCTTGTTGATTTGCTAGATAAAAACGGCATAGTTATCGCATCTACAAAGGCAGACCGCATCGGCACGAATGAATTAGACGAAGAATTAAAATTAGGAGCTCACCACTTTAGTAAAGCGATAGTCTCCTCGTTTGGAGAGGTTTTTATAAAAAGTTTTGTTTTCGAGTCAGACGAGTCGGACGAGCCTATGACGCACGTCGCTATGAGAGTTTTTGAATTGAACGAAGAAGGAGTCCCTGAGCCGTTTGATGCAGTAATCCTTATTCACTTTGCAAATACAGACCAGATCGCTCATACCCTTGGTGTCGACGTCTTTGATACAGAGGGTGATATTTCCAAAACGCGAGTTTCAAGAACAGCATTTTTGGAAAGCTACAAAACTTCTGATATATATTTGGTAAATAGCGAGAGCGTAATTGTAACACCATCACGCTATATGAGAAATGTGCGGCTAATGCAAAAGGCGAATACTCTCCCAGTGCGTGAATGTATTGATAACGGAAAAGAGGTAACCGCTGAATACGAAAATTTTCAAGGGGTTCGCGTACTAGGTGCTTCGATGTGCTTTCCTGACGATGGGCTAGTGCTCATTGTTGAGGTTCAAAAAGACGAAATTTTTGCTCCACTCGACATTATCAATCGTATTACACTTGCAGGCGGGATCAGTGTTATTGTTATCGGAATCCTTATTGCCACTTTTTTTATTCGGAGACCACTAGCTCACCTCAGTGATATTGTAAAAGTTGCAAAACGTGTAAGGGATGGCGATCTAAGTGTAATGGTAGGCGTAAAAACGAAGGATGAGATCGGGATGCTTGCCTCTATGTTCAATACGATGATTACTTCTCTTCGTTCTTCACAAATAGAATTGCAAAAATCAAAGACCCAGATTGAGGAAAAGGCCATGCTCTTGCAAACGGATATCGAAAAACACGAGAAGCAGGAAAAATTTCTTGATGAATCAAAGAGAGCCACATTGAACTTATTAGAGGATTCGTGGAAGGCAAAGGAACGACTTGAAGAAGAAGGGTATAGACTGCAAACAATTCTCGCTTCTATTGGAGATGGACTCATTCTTGTTGATGGTACATATAGCATTACACTTATAAACCGTGTAGCAATGGAAATGTTTGGCATGAAGAGGGATGAGATTGCTGGCAAGGATCTACGCACAGTTGTTACTCTGTGGAAAAAACAAAAAGATATCATCCCGCACAGTATGTGGCCAACTGAAGAAGTATTTTTGACAAAAAAGGTTGTTGTAGGTACCCTTGATCAAGACTTCTCTATTTCTACAGAGAAACATCAAGAAAAAACCCCGATAGTGTTCTCCATTTCTCCGCTTGGTGGCGGGCTCTCTGGTGTCGTTATTACATTTCGTGACGCATCAAAAGAGCGCGAGCTTGATGATGCAAAATCGGGCTTTATTTCTGTGGCATCGCATCAGCTTCGCACGCCGTTGACCTCTATCAGATGGTATTCTGAAATGCTTTTGTCGGAGGATGCAGGAGTATTGAATGATACTCAAAAAGATTTTATGAAGGAGGTTCACGGTGGCGCAGAGCGTTTGTATCAGACAGTAGACTTGCTCCTTGGCATATCTCGTGTCGAGAGCGGGAAATTGAAATCTGATAGAATACAAGTAGAACTTGGACCATTTACGGCTGAGATAACAAAGGAGCTTGCCCCACAAATAGACATGAAGGAGCTTGCTCTCACTGTTGTTCCACCAGAAGGCGCGCCAGTAAGCGTTTGGCTCGATTCGCTTACCTTGAGGCAGGTTATCTTAAACCTTATTTCTAACGCGATTCGTTATACAAATCCAAAAGGAATCATAGAGATAAAATGGTGGCATAGCGATGAAGGGAAGGAGGTCGTATATATGGTTCACGACAACGGTATCGGTATTCCTGAGGCTCAGCGTTCGCGCATCTTTTCGAAATTCTTCCGTGCCGAAAATGCGCGAGCGCAGGTGCCAGACGGCTCCGGACTAGGACTCGCGCTTGTAAAGGACCTGGTTATTTCCTGGGGCGGGAGAGTCTGGTTTGAAACCGAAGATGGCAATGGTACAAGCTTCTTCTTTACTGTTCCTCTTTACACAGAGG
>JBARNW010000010.1:0-4702 GCA_049641785.1 Minisyncoccia bacterium
TAAACACTAAAGTGTAAACTCTATTGCTGCAATGTTAACAAAACAATCGACGACAAAAGCCCGATGATTGCAATAACAACCAAGAGTTCAATCAGTGTAAACCCGCTTTTATTTTTATTTCTCATAACGCTGACGTAGTGAAAGATGTAGGCACTGAAGGTGGGATATTTGGACCCTTTTTTATATTCACTCCTGAAAACAAGAGCAGCGAAATAATAATTGCCAATACAGCAAACCCCAACAGAACATAGTTTGCCTGTTTTTTATCTTTAATAAAACCGCCAGAATATTTAATTACCAAACGAACAAGTGCCGACTCTTTTGGTTTAATAGATTGACTCTGTTCTTCTTCAAAATCAAATTTTACTTCGCTGAACATAGTGCAAGTATCACACATCATAAAAAAAAAGCAATTACTAGATTTTGCTTTTTGTTAATGTGTAAAATGGGAACCAACCCCAATTAAATGCTCTTAATGTGCGCATGCCAAGACTCGAACTTGGGACCTCGTCATTATCAGTGACGCGCTCTAACCACCTGAGCTACACGCGCATTGCAACACTTGGGAAATATACCAGAAAACCCTATATTACGCAACGAGAGTTGCAGTAAATCAATCTGCGTGTTATAGTGGCAAAAGTAACAAAATTTATAGTTCACAAAAATGAGGAGGTTGTATGAGAATGATATTTGTATCACACAGGCTAGCTGTGGCAATACTCGCAATAACAAGCAGGAATATTCCAGCTGAACCAACACTGATTCCACCATCTCTCAATGGAATAATGCTGCGGATCAAACTCACGAACGACCTGAGTCCACACGAATACAAACAAAAAAACGGTTGGTGCGTAAAATATGGGAAAAGTCGTAACAATAGGCCTTCAATCCCTCAACACATCAAGCGAGGATGCAGACATAAGTAAACTACAAATACCCAGCTCACTAAAAAGAGCTGGGTATATTTACATCACAAAATTCAAAAAATTTGCACAATAAAAAAGAATGTGTTATGTTCGACTAAGTTGTTCAAAAATGATATTTATTTGTTCTTTACGAGGGAGATGTTATGAGTTTGTTGAAAAAAATATTATCCCCAATAATAAGTATAGTTCCTTCTAATCTAAAGCCTGGGGGCAACAAGGAGTCACACAATCCACCACCAAAACAAAGTACTACTCATTACTCCTGCATGTTCGAGCTCCACGAGTACAACAAAAGGAAAGCTATTATGCAAAATAGAGCAATAGTAACAGGCCGACTCTCTTAGTCGGCTTTTTTCTTGCGAAGTTTTTTAAAAAGAGTAGGATAAAGGAGGCAAAGTTGCCTTGTACAAAAGGGAGGAATGTATGCGAATACGAAGTCTGCCACGTAACCGTGAAAATCGGTCACGCAATGGTACCCCAAATCGTCCAAACCAGGAGGTGATCGAGAAGAAAAAATTGGCGCGCTTGAAACCATGGGTAAGGATAGCAATCGAAAAAGCCTGCGAGGCAGGAGAAGAAGCCTTCCGGAGACAAGCGTTTTATCTCAAAAAAGGTTGGGTTACTGCACCGCAGTCCCCTTCGTAAGCAAAATAAAAGCCGGGCACTCGTTGAGTGTCCGGCTGATTTGTTTTGCGTAGCTGATATTCAGCCGGGCAAAACTTTTTTGAATTTTTTGGGGTCAACAAGGATCTGCTCGTGGACCTGGGTCATTGCCTCCTTGCACGACATTGGACCCTTTGGTCCGTACGCACGGACACAGTGGCCAGTGTCGATGCTTACTTCGACCGTTGGGCGGTCTAGGTAAGCCCCAAGACCCAAATAACTGACTGCAAAAAGAACAATTACTACTGCAAAAGCTTTTTTGGTCATGATGACCTCCTGTGTGATTAACCTAAAACAAGTATACCACCTTATATAATAAATGTCAAGCCCACAAAAAAGCCGCCTAATTGGCGGCTTTTTTGTGGGCTTTTTCAACTACAATATGTAAAATCTTTAAATCGAAATGCAAGAACGCAAATTTTTGCGAGTATTCTTTCTTTTGTTCCGTTCTTCGCCTAACTTCACCGTCCGTTCTAAAAGAACAGGCGATTAAGTTAGGTCTTGCGTATCAGTAACCCTTCTGATAAGGGAGTTCCTTTTTGAGATGAGAGAACTTTCATCTTATTTCTTTACAGAAATAACCGACCAATTCATTATACGCTCAACCAAGAATAAATTCTGTGGCCAATGGTACATTTTATATTTTGAATTGATTCACGACCAGCTTCCGCTAGCCGTGCCTTGTTACGACTTAGTCCTTGTTACCATGCTTACCTTAAGCCCATACAAGATGGGATTTCGGGTACTCACGGCTCCCCTGACTTGACGGGCGGTGAGTACAAGACTTGAGAACGTATTCACCGCGGTATAGCTGACCCGCGATTACTAGCGATTCCAACTTCATGAGGTCGAGTTTCAGCCCTCAATCCGAACTGGGGCCACCTTTATTAGGATTAGCTCAGAGTTACCTCGTCGCGACCCGTTGTAGTGACCATTGTATCAAGTGTGCAGCCCAGGGTATCAAAGGGACATGCTGACCTGGCGTCATCCTCTCCTTCCTCCCCCGCCTTAACTTTCGAAATAAAAATTTCAAAGCCTAAGGCGGGGGCAGTCTCGTCTGACACGTATAACAGACAACGAGGGTTGCGTTCGTTGACCCACTTAAGGGGACAGTTCAAACCACGAACTGACGACGGCCATGCATCACCTGCTCATAAGTCCTTGCGGAGTTACCTAGTTTCTTAGGTCTTTCCTATGAGTTTCAAACCCTGGTGAGGTTCTTCGTTTACCATCGAATTAAGCCACCTGATCCACCGCTTGTGCAAGTCCCCGTCTATTCCTTTGAGTTTTAACCTTGCGGTCGTACTTCCCAGGCGGATATCTTAACGCGTTAGCTGTGCCACTCAGAGGGTCGATACTCCGAATAGCTAGATATCATCGTTTAGGGCGTAGACTACTGGGGTATCTAATCCCATTCGCTACCTACGCTTTCGTATTTCAGCGTCAGAAACGCGCCAGTTTGCTGCCTTCGCTTTTGGTGTTCCCCATGATATCAACGGATTTCACCCCTACACCATGAGTTCCGCAAACCTCTCGCGCCCTCTAGTTATGCCGTTTCTCCCGCAATTCTCCGGTTGAGCCGAAGGCTTTGACAAAAGACTAACATTACAACCTACATACCCTTTACGCCCAATAATTCCGGATAACGCTTGGGGTACTCGTATTACCGCTGCTGCTGGCACGAGTTTAGCAACCCCTTATTCATGAAGTACTATCAAAACTTTCTCCTTCATAAAAGATCTTTACATCCCGAAAGACTTCATCGATCACGCGGCGTCGCTCCGTCAGACTTGCGTCCATTGCGGAAGATTCTCGACTGCAGCCACCCGTAGGTGTATGGTCCGTGTCTCAGTACCATCGGTGGAGGTCAGCCTCTCAGCTCTCCTAAGCGTCATTGCCTTGGTAGGCTATTACCCTACCAACTAGCTGATACTGCACAGGCCAATCCCAAAGCGATAAATCTTTACCCTTGCGGGACCATCAAGTATTAGCCTACCTTTCGGTAGGTTATTCCTGACTCTGGGGTTTGTACCTATGTATTACTACCTCGTTCGCAACTCCCCTTGCGGGGCGTTCTACTTGCATGCCTTATCCACGCCGCCAGCGTTCATCCTGAGCTAGGATCAAACTCTCTTAAAAGAGCATTTGATTAACTCTCAAGAACGGAACAAAAGAAAAAATACTCTCTAATGTTCCCTTCGGAAATTATTACTCACATACTTATTTAATCTGCTAAGAATTAAATAAGTATTTTTTACTTGGACTTGCAATCCAATTTTTGTGAGCTCGCTAAACCTGAAAATGTTTAACGAGCTCTAGATGTTTACATATATGTAGTTGTCAAAGGTCGATTTGTTTTTTCGGCGATTGCCTGAAAACAAAAGCGCCTATCTCAAGCGCTCTGGCAGTATATACTTATGACGAAAGGAAGTCAAGCCCCAATTTAATCCTTATATTTTAAGGGTTACATTGTAAAAACCCATGTTTTTACTGACTATTTTCTTATTATTTTGGCATATTATTCAAAACAAATATATAATTGCTGTATGAATGAAAACTTAAACAACCAGGCAAGTGAACAGGCTCATAACTACCTCCCTAAAGCACCTGCGCAGATAGAACCAAGGTTTGAAAATTACACTGAAAAAACTGACTATTTTTTTAATATTGATAAGCAAATCGAGGATAAAAAAAGAGAGTTAGCTGCAGCAGCAAAACAGAGTATGGAAAATCCAACGGCTTCAAAAGAAGCTTACACAAAACTTATGAGTGTGATTAAAAACGACATTGAAGAGCTCCTGCGCAAGAAGGAAGGAATGATGCATTCCAGTGGGACGATTCACTAATGATTGGTATAAAGAAACTAAAAAAACGGGGGCAATCCCGTTTTTTTTAGTTTAATAATGTTTTTAAAAACTACCCCCTCCTTTGCCACTTCTCAAGCACAACAAGAAGTGGTGACGCGATGAATACTGACGAGTATGTACCGATGCCGATACCAATCCAAAGAATGAGCGAGAAGTCCTTGGTAGATGCTGGACCAAAGAAGAATAGCGTTGCTAGAACGAGCATCACTGTGAGCGATGTGTTTATTGAACGTGTGAATGTTTGCC
>JBARNW010000016.1:0-2791 GCA_049641785.1 Minisyncoccia bacterium
AATGGGTGTTGCTGGGGGGCTTGCTCTCGGTGGAACCGCTATCGCTGGGCGCGCAATTGGTGGCAAGCTTGCAGCTAAAGCATTTGAGGGTGGCACCATGCAGAAATGGGCAGCTTCTGAAAAACCCGGTCTTCTTGGCGCCGCACAACGCAATCTAGGAATGAGGGGGACAATGGCTCTCGACACAGCGCGTAGCGCAAGCTGGGATGCTCGTAATGTTGGACTTGTTTCAAAAGGCATCAAGGCAACTGGAGTTGATGTCGGCAAGGGTGGAGGCAAGGGTGGGTACGTCCAAGGGGAAAAGGATTGGGTAAAAGAACAAAAGAAAAAGGCAGTATTGATGGAGGTGACAAAAGAAGAAGAAGCGGCGGTTATCGACAAAGGAACAACAGCGGAGCAACGAGATGTTGAAATAGCAGAGGAAAACAAGATCAAACAACAAGCACGCGTTATTGAAGCTCAAAAAATCAAAAAAGAGGCTGAGGAAGTGGCAAAAGTGTCGGCAACCGGACAGCGTGTAACGAGTGCGGCGGCTAACGTTTCTACACAAAAAGCATCGGTAGAAAAAGCAAATACTGACCTAGAGAAACTCAAACAAAGCACCCTTGCGACAGAGGACATGAAGATTAACGCCGAGAGAGAGGCGCAGAAAGCTGCACAAGCACTCAAAGAAGCCGAGATTGAACTAAATGAGGCTACTACAGCTCACACAGAAAAAGGAATGTCTCAAGTTAACGCAGCAACAGCGACACTTGCTCGCGCAGACGAGGGCTACAAGAAAGCGGAAGAAGCAACCAAGCAGGCCGTAGCGACCCTAGAGACCGCCAAAACTACTGCGGTAAAAACTGAGAACGAACGACGTAGAGGTGCGTACGCTGAACAAGTCACTCAAGGGGTACCGACCTCTAGAGTAGCACGGGCAACTGGAACAACTCTTGGAACAGAAAATCTTTCAGAAGCGCGCGCAAAAAAAATAGCAGCGATTCGCGCTGGTAAATCTGACGAGGATAAAAACAAAGAGGAAAAAGCAAAGCTTCTTAAGGAACTTGCGGAAGAAGTGAAAAAAAGCGGAGAGAGCGACCACTAATATAAAAAATGGACAACGAAACAACACAAATTTTTAGGGAACAACTAGGAAAACTACCGAGTACGGTCGTTGATTTCATTTCATCTACAAACTGGGATGCCGACCTCAATGAAATAGGATCTATGTATAACCTCCACAAGGAGGAGCTTGGTAAGTTTAAGCAAGAAGCAACCCTTGTGCTTGCTGGGCTGATACATCCAGATGAGTTTCGTAGCGCGCTAGAGCAAGAGACTGACATACAAGGAGCCGTACTCGACGCGATAGTCAATGCGACAGAGGAAAAAATCTTCGCGCCTGTTCGCCAAGCACTCGTGGTTTTTTTTGAACAAGAGTCGGCTGAAAATGTTGCTGACATTCCTGAACAAGAGGGAATCATTGAAACAATACCTCCCCCTGCTACCGTACCTGCTTTAACACCAATGCCCACGCGTGTATGGGAAAAAGAACCTGACATTGCCCCAGACAATCTTCCTACTAGTGAAGAACCGGAATCATTCCTCCCGCCAATTCCTCCAAAAAATCCAAGGGTAGAAACGGAGGTTCCAAGTTGGGACATCACGCCAACACACCCATTTGAGGAAAAGATGAAGAAAGTCTTCACAGCAGGGCAACAGTCGATGGGGGACCTCACAATCGAACCTGCCACACCACAAGTTGCACAACCAGACACATCCCGCACATACCACGCAGACCCATATCGCGAGCCAATAGAGTAAAATTCTTATAGCAAATAGTGTATTCACTGTGTATAATATACTCATGCAATTTCACATTCCTCAATACATCGACATAGAGGACAAACTCTTTGGCCCACTCACTCTCAAGCAGGCAGTCTATGTCGCCGGGGGTCTCGGTGGCGCGTATCTTGTTTATCGTATTATTCCATACACGGTAATAAAAGCTCCTATTATTTTGGGCATTGCTGGGCTCACATGGGCTCTTGCATTCTACCCAAAAGAAAAACTTGGTAAACCTTTTATTGAGATTCTTGAGGCAGCTTTCAACTTCATGGTGCGTGACAAACTTTATACATGGAAAAAGACCACAAAAGAGGCCACCGCTGGGAAAGAGGAGGATTTCATTCCCTCACAATCATTTTCCACACCAACTATCCCAACAGGGAAACTATCTAGCACCTCATTCAATCTCGACGTGCGTGGTCCAGAGATAGTTGATGAAAAAGAGCTTGGCGGAAAAGATGATACAATATTTAAATAATTAATATGGCAGTCAAATCAAAAGCGGCTCAAGATTTTGTTCCCATCAAAGAAATTCGCGACGGTGTCGTGATTTTAAAAGATGGAACCATCCGCATGCTTCTAATGGCATCGTCGGTCAACCTTGCCCTAAAGTCAGCAGACGAGCAACAAGCAGTTTTGATGCAGTTTCAAAGTTTTCTAAACTCTCTTGAATTTTCAACACAAATTTTTATCCAGTCCCGCCGCCTAGATATACGCCCATACATCCTTCTACTTGAGGAGCGTCTCAAGGAGGAGGTGAACGAGCTCCTAAAAATTCAGATTCGCGAATATATGGGTTTTATACAGACAATCGCGCAGTCGACAAATATAATGAGTAAGCTTTTCATTATTGTTGTTCCTTATGCGCCTCCAAAATCTGTCACGAGTAGCGCGCCAGCAAGTAGTGGCTTTACAGGACTCTTTGGTAAAAAAGGTCCTGTAAACACTAAGCCGTCTCAAAGCG
>JBARNW010000023.1:0-2758 GCA_049641785.1 Minisyncoccia bacterium
GGCTTTCCATAGTTTGCGAGCGCCACAATTCCTGCAATCGCAATAAATGCGATAACAATTTTAATTCTAGTCATATTTTTAATTTAGTTAATCTGCTAAAAAACAAAAATACACTAGGTGAGAGACGGGCTGTTTACCAATAATGAAAGCCAGCGAGTAAGCGCTTGTGGCCTGTATAATTTCGCAACAAAATCACGAGATAAAATAAATAGCAAAACGAGCAGACGACGTATCGATGCAATATATTTGCAGAACACGCATGATGACGCAACAAAAAGTAGAGCGATTATTAACACTTGCGTTACCATAGAAGAAACAAGGCTGTTTGTAAGAGCCTGATACATTGAAAGATAGTGAGACGCAACGGACAAATCGCCTGTTTGACAAACCTCGGCATGGAGCGGTGACGTTGGGCAATCGCCGTTCATCAATAAGCCCTGATTATGGTTCATCGAAGAAATACTAAAAAATGCCCCAACAACGAAGACTGCTATAACGATTAATGCTAGAAACCTTTTCATACGGCAATGGTACCATCACGTTCCCTGAAATACAAGTACACCGCAATACTTAAAATCGCCGCAAAAAAACACCACACGGACACGTATGAAGCCGTGTAGAACGAATACGTAATGGTGAATGACACACCTATAAGAACTCCTAAAATGTTGATGATTCTGTGGCTAGAAAAAAGACAGCTGACACAAGTTGCGAGCAAGTACATCCCAACCAAAAGAACACCGTATTTTTCTGGCATTGAGTAAACGATACTCTTGTTCACTATTTGAGAAGCGACTGGATTGCTCACTATAAAATAGAAGAGGTATGAACCCACCGCGAGCCCGACAAATTGAAATTCGTATAATATTTTTTTGCGGTGAGGATCTGTTTCCAAAAGACCCACAGAAAGTGGCACGAATATTGGCCATAGCACATACGCAAAACCAAGATACGCGTAAGTCGCTATATGATTAAAAATTTGCGCGCTGTATTGAAATGAAAGCCATACAGCTCCTTCAACAAACTGCTGTACACCAAACAAAAGTGGGATTGAAGCGAACAAAATTTCTGATTCTGCAGAATCATGTCGCGCAGTGTCAATTGAAGCGCGACCTTTCGCTTTCTTAATTGTTACAACTCCTACGGCGGATAAGGCTGTCCCTGCCACAAAGCTTGCTGTTACAGAAAAACACATAACTTATATTATACCTTAGTCCATGTGATATGCTCGTATATACTAGACCAAATGAAACCAAAGCTGAGCGCAAAAAGGAGCTCTTCTAGGGGAACCCCAAAAATTAAAATTCTAGAAATTACTGAAAGATTCCATACCTGTTCTACATAGCCAGGATACAGAGCGATGAGTGTAATAAAATACACAAAATAGATACATAAAAATAATATAGCGCTCGCAAGCATCTTATTTTTTAAATCAGGGCGACAATACAAAGTAGCAAACCCCCCAACAGTCATTGCAATGATGGCAGAATAAATTGGATTAAGCGGAGAGGCAACAAGAAGTATGAGGAACAGCACAGGCGCAGACAGGAGGGAGATTAGATGGTATTGGTGACGAACAATGTGCTGCTCATGTGGCGTCATTTGCTTGTGCTGTCTGTGAAAAATGCGCTCGTAGATTACAACCACAATACCCCCGATAGCAAATGAGAAGATAAAACTCTCAATATCAAAGCCAGTTCGGTGCGCCAAATCAAAAAGTGATGGAGGGTTCCAATATTCTGGAACAAATAGCGGTTCTGTAATTCCAAAAAGCGATGTCCAGAGACTCACGACGAGCATCTCTTTCTTGCTCTCCTTGCTTTTTAGGAGCGAGTATATAAGAAACCAAACTGCAACGAGGATCAAACTCCATATGAGCCAAGCAAATTGAGGTTCGTGTATTGAGTTCATATTATTTATATCTTGATATCACGACTGATTCTAGTTGTAACTGATAGGATTCTCTTATAACATTACTTTGCATTATCAATTATATTTTGAATAATTTGATCAACTTCTTTTGGCTTGTCACCCAAGTCCGCATTCAGGAAAAATTGTGAGAGAATTGTGGGTCGCATGCCTGAGATATGCACTTGATCATCTTTGACATATACATTTATTTTGCAAGGCATGCAAAGTCCTATTTTAATATCAGCATTCAAAAAATCATTCGCGTATTTAGCGTTGCAGAATTCAACGATTTTAAAGGAGTCTCGCGCGAACCCTTTTTCTGTGAGTGATTGCTGTACATCATGAACATATAAAACACGCATTCCAGCTTTGGCAATTTCATCTTGCACGGTTTGTACCGCCTCGTCAAAACTCTTCGTTGTTGTTTTTGTGTAATCAAATTCCATAGTCTTTATATGGTACTCAAATTATTCCTTCTGAGCAATAGTGCGTTTATCGCCACAATGACAGTAGACGCGCTCATAAATACTGCTGCGACTGCAGGTTGCAAAATAACACCTTTGTATGCGAGCACGCCTGCCGCTAGAGGGAGCGCGAGGAGATTGTACCCTGTCGCCCAGAAAAGATTTTGAATCATCTTTGTGTAAGTGAGCTGTGAGAGGCGAATGATTTTTGGAATATCGCGAGGGTCATTACGTACTAAAATAATGCCAGCTGACTCAATAGCGACGTTAGTGCCAGCGCCAATGGCAATACCGAGGTCAGCCTGAGTGAGCGCTGGCGCGTCATTGACCCCGTCCCCCACCATCGCAACTTTATGCCCCTGTGCTTGTAGTATTTTTACTTT
>JBARNW010000030.1:0-7286 GCA_049641785.1 Minisyncoccia bacterium
GTCTCTTCACTGCCCCCTCTCCAACAAGTCTCCTAAAGTCATTCATTGACGAAACAACTCCACTAGTCTTCAAAAGTTCTCCAAGTTTTCGTTCTCCTTTAATTTCCTCAACATCTTTAGGAATTTCTTTTTTTTGAAATGTTGCAAGAAACATTTCGCGAGCACTCAACGCCTCATCACGCCCATGGTACATCGATACAATCTCTTCTGAAAGGTCGAGCTTGAGATCACGCGGGTTATCACCGCGCGCGAGTGCGGTATTAACCTCTTCAACCCTCTCCATGGTCACTCGTGTCGCATGTACAAAATATTTTACAATAAGTTCATCTCGGAGACTCATCACTTTGCCAAACATATCATTTGCGGTATCGGTAAGGTTGATTGTGTTCCCCCAACTCGAACTCATTTTGCGCCCATCGAGTCCCTCTATAATGTTAAGCATTAAAACACCCTGTGGTTCTTTTTTAAAATGTTCTTGGAGTTTTCTCCCCGCAAGCATGTTAAATTTTTGGTCTGTCGCACCTATCTCAATATCTGCATCAACAGCAACACTATCATACCCCTGCATAAGTGGATACAAGAGCTCGCGAAGCGACACACGAGCCCCTTTATCTAGGCGGAGCTTGATATTCTCACGTGCAACAAAATCAGAGAGTGAGAACACTTCTGCATGTTCAATAATTTCGCGATAGGTGAGCCCTTCAAGCCATTCTGTATTACGATGAGTCTCAACCTTGCTCATATCTAGGATTTTTCCAACCTGTTCAAAATATGTGGTAAGATTTTTTTCAACTACTTCGCGCGTAAGCATTGGTCGTTCGCTCTCTTTGTCTGAAGTATCGCCTATAACACCAGTAAAATCACCTATGATAAATATGATTTTATGCCCGAGGTTTTGCAGGTCTCGAAGTTTCCAAATAGCGGTTGCGCGCCCAAGGTGAATGTTGGGACTCGTCGGATCGGTGCCAAACTTTATGCGAAGAGGTTCTCCAGAGAGGAGTTTTGCTCGTAGAATGTCTAAGTGTATTACTTCTGCAACTCCTCGATTTAATATTTCTTCGATTTTCTCCTCTTTTGTCATATTGAAACTATTTTATCACAAGAAGCAACGCTCGCCCATAAGCTAATTTTGTGATATAATATGTGCACTTTATGGCGCGTCGCATCCATTCTCGTAAAAAGAGAATTAGATCTTTTTTACACCACTTAAAAAGTGTGTTTCTTTTCCTTGTTGGTAGCGCATTTCTTTTTGCAAGCATCCTTATTCTTTGGGCATCATTTATGAAACTCCCAGACTTTGCAAGCTTTCATGAACGAAAAATATCTCAATCCACAAAAATCTACGACCGCACTGGCGAGATTCTCCTTTATGACGTACACCAAAACATCAAACGCACAATTGTTCCGTTTGAAGAAATATCTCCCTTAGTTAAAAAAGCTGTTGTGGCGATAGAGGACACCGCTTTTTATGAGCACATGGGTATTAGCTTGCGTGGGATAGCGCGTGCCGTACTCTATGGAGGCACTCGCGGTGGAGGCTCAACCATCACGCAACAGGTTGTTAAAAAAACACTTCTCACGGACGAAAAACTTATCACTCGTAAAATGAAGGAGATTATTCTTTCATTCAGGCTTGAACAAGCTTTTACAAAGGATGAGATCTTGGCTCTTTATCTAAACGAGATTCCATATGGCGGGAGTATTTATGGCGTAGGTGAAGCCAGCACTGCTTTTTTTGCTAAAACACCAAGCGACCTTACCCTTGCGCAAGCAGCATACCTAGCTGCTATACCAAACGCCCCAACTTACTTCTCCCCTTACGGCAACCACCGCGACAAACTGGATGAACGCAAGGAGCTTGTTTTGAAGCGTATGCACGCTCTTGGTTTCATTACTAGTGATGAATACGCCGAGGCTCACCTAGAAAAGGTTGAGTTTCTTCCTCGTGAAAAATATGGCATCAAGGCACCGCATTTTGTTGAGTGGGTAAAGGAGTATTTAGTTACTAAATATGGAGAGCTTGCGATCGAGGAAAACGGCTACCGTGTCATCACAACGCTTGACTATGAGCTACAAAAAAAGGCTGAGGAAATAATTAGTAGTCGAGGTCCTGATATTGAAAAAAACTTTCAAGCAACAAACATGGCGCTTGTTGCCGTGAGTCCTACGAGCGGAGAAGTTCTCTCTATGGTTGGTTCGCGAGATTATTTTAATGTAGAAAAAGAAGGTAATTTTAATGTAGCACTCGCCCACAGACAACCAGGTTCGACATTTAAACCTTTTGTTTATGGGACTGCTTTTATGAAGGGTTACACACCAGAAACAACACTTTTTGATTTACCGACAAACTTTAGTACAAGTTGCGACGCAAAAGGGACCCCTCTTTCTCCTGGAGTAAAACCGGAGGACTGTTACATGCCTGAAAATTATGATGGTAAATACCGTGGCCCTGTTTCGATGCGTGACGCTCTTGCTCAGTCTCTCAATATTCCAGCAGTAAAAACTCTTTATCTCGCCGGCATTACCGATTCACTAACAATGGCGCGTCGTATGGGAATAGAAAGTCTTGGTGGGGCAAATCAATATGGTCTAACCCTTGTTCTTGGAGGTGGTGAGGTTTCACTACTTGACCTCACGAGCGCTTATGGAGTTTTTGCAAACGATGGTGTGCGAAACCCAACAACACGAATCCTTCGAATAGAAGATAGGGATGGTAAAATTATTGAGGAGTATAAACAAACGAGTGAGCAAGTTGTCCCAAGCGAGATTGCTCGCAAGATTACTAATATCTTGGCAGATAATGTTGCTAGAACACCTGAGTTTGGCGCTAATTCTACTCTATACTTCCCTGGTAAGGATGTTGCAGTGAAAACGGGTACGACGAACGATTTTCGTGATGTTTGGACAGTTGGATACACCCCGCATATCGCGGTTGGTATGTGGGCTGGCAATAACGACAACACTCCTTTATATAAAAATATAGCTGGTTTTATTATTACACCTGTTTGGCATGATTTTATGGTGGAAGCAATGAAGCTTACCCCGTCCGAACGCTTTGTCCAACCAGAGATTGAGGATTTAACAGGCCTCCCTGCACCACTTCAAGGAATATGGAAAGGTGGTGAAAAATATATTATTGATAAAGCTTCGGGTAAGCTAGCAACACAGTCAACACCAGTTGAAATGAAGAGTGTTGTAGTAGTATCAGACGTACACAATATTCTTCATTGGATTAACAAAAGTGCACCAAGAGGTCTCCCTCTATTAACCCCTCAAAATGACCCGCAGTACGCGCTATGGGAAATACCTGTTCGTGAGTGGGTTTCAACGCAAAGTATTGATGAGGGTGATCGTAGCGGCATCCCAAGTGAGTATGACACTAGTCGCACCACTGAATCCCTCCCAGTAATCTCTTTATTAGGGGCAGATTTCAACACCGTACACAAAATAGATGAGGTTGTTACAATTTCTGTTTCAGTCTCAAGTAAATACCCAGTTAACCGAGTTGAGTTTTTTGTTAATAATGAACTTTTAGAACAGGAAACATCTGAGCCATTCTCTTTTTCTTTTACCCCAAGCTCCCTTACTTCTATTATAGAGAATAATGTTATTACTGTCGTTGTTTATGATTCAATCCTTAATAAAGGTGTTTACACAACTCAACTACAAATAGAACGGTAGTAGTTTTTATTATGACAAGCGAGGATCGTGTGGATGAGTACCCTCATACACAGCGTCCGAGTCGCCGTCGTAATAAAAGGGTATAATACCCCGCCACTCTGGGGAGTTAAATGGGCGAGTGAAGCGAACACATTTTGTCTGGGCTTACCCCGGGGTAAATACCGCTTTTATTGAATATTTGAAATAAAAGATAGCCCGCTTACTTCTTTTATTTGTTTAAGTATTTTTTCTTTTTTTAATAAAACTTCTGTTTTTATAATCGGTTGAGTTTTAATAAATAGTGTGGTTTTTAATATTGAGATGTTGTTTATGTTTACTGGTATTTCATTATTTATTAAAATCTCAACAATTAATTGCTTTCTTACTTTTTCATTATTTGTAAGATTTTTAAATCTCTCTAAAAGTTGGTTGAGTTGTAACATATTTGTAGAATTTTGAATGAATATGAATTTTATTTTTATTCTACATTCTATATTCTATATTCTATTTTGTAAGTGGCATTGTTAAATAAGTAAATGACTGATCTCCTAAACCGCGAATTACAGCTGGTTTATTAAACCCATTAAATTGAATAATTACACTATCTTGATTTATTATGTTTAAACAATCAAATAAATGTTTCCCGTTTAATGATATTTCTATAGGGTCCCCTGACATTGTTACAGTGAGATTTGATTCTGTTTCCCCTATGTCAGAATTTTTTGTTGTAATTAAACATTTTTTGTCTTTTGGGTTTATTATAAATTGTATTTTATTAAATTTATCAGAGAATAATGTTGATAATTTTAAAGTATTTATTAAATCTTGTTTCAAAATAACAACTTCTGTTGTGTTGTTTTTAGGTAAAATCTGTTCGTAGTCTGGGTATATACCTTGTATAACTCGAGATGTTACATATACTGATTTACTTGTACATGAAATTTGTGTCTTTGTTATTTTAAATAGAATATTTTCTTCTATTACTTCAAAAACTTTTGCTATTTCAATAATATTTTTTATTGGGATAATTACTCCGTGTGAAATACTTTCTCCTGTGTAATTTATTTTTTTTTCAGCTAATCTAAAAGAGTCGGTAGCTACAAATACTAGTGATTTTTCTTTTTGATATAAATAAACACTTGAGATCTCTGGTTTTATATCAGAAATAGCAGCACTCATAAGCACTGATTTAATACCGTTAATCAAGTTTTGTGATTGTATTGTAAAACTCTCCCCTTCGTTTATAACTGGTATTGTTGGGAAATCATCCGGAATGAACCCTTTTACTGTAATATTTTTTGTTTTTGTTGTTATTTTGCAAACATTGTTTATAACCGAAATATTTATTTTTTCTTCGTCTGGGATACTTATTAGAATATTTGAAAGGAGTGACCCTGAAACAGCGATATTTCCTTCTGTTTTTATTTCAGCTGGAATTTGAAACTCTACACCCACTTCTAGGTTTGTTGAGCGGATTATTATCGCATTGTTATTTGTTGCTATGAGTACTGAGTTAAGAATTGGTAAAGACGAGTTCTTACTAGTTATTCTCTCAGCATTCATTATACACTTTTGTAGATCAGTTCTATTACAAATGAAGTTCATGTTGTTTATTATTAATATATAAATACTTATTATTAGTACTATATCTGTGTATATGTGGATAACTTAATAATATCATTAATTAGCAAACCTTTAATCAGGATAAATATATTAGTATTTTGTGGATAAGTTTTACAAAACTGTTTACAAGATTTATTCATAATATTTAAAAGTCGACTTATTAATAATTATTAACATAAATTTTTTTACTTACTAACACTTTATACACATCTTTAAAACATTGCTCGTATCTGATCAACCTCCTGCATAAGAGATAGATCGTTTTTTATATCAATTTTTACTTTTTCACACGAATGCATCACTGTTGTGTGGTCACGACCGCCCAATTTTTGCCCAATTGTTGGGTAAGAAATATTAAAGTCCTCACGAAGTATAAACATAGCTATTTGGCGAGGTTTTAAAATCTCTTTCCTGCGTGTTTTTTCATAAATAAAAGATTCTTCTATATTATAAAACTCACAAATAACCTTTACTATATCCTTCACAGCTAAAAGTTTTTTTGGTTTTGAAGTGTTTTTGATAAAAGGTTTTATCTCACTCAGTGTAAGATTACGGTTTTTAAGTTCAGATTGGCAAATAATACCATTCAAAAGACCTTCAAGCTCCCTGATATTCCCTTGCACAGAGGAAGCAAGGTACTCAATAATCTCCTCAGGAGGGAAAAATTTTTGATGTTTAGCTTTTGCGCGCAAAATAGCGAGACGAGATTCATACTCAGGTTCTTGAATATCAACAATCATTCCAGCGCTAAAACGCGACTTTAAACGAGCCTCAAGAGCCGGAATATAATTTGGGTGCTTATCAGAAGAAAAGATTATTTGTTTATTGTTATGATAAAGCTCATTAAAAATATGAAAAAGCTCTTCCTGAGTCTTTTCTTTATTAGATAAAAATTGTATATCATCCATAATAAGTAGGTCGTAGTGTCTGTATTTATTTTTGAAAATAGCCATAGCTTTAGACCCCTGACCAACCGAGTTTATATAATCAACAGAGAATTTTTCAGAGGTTGTGTAAAAAACACGTTTGTTTGGGTAGTGTTTTTTAACCTCATTCCCTATCGCCTGGATGAGATGTGTTTTACCAAGGCCAGTGTTTCCATAAATAAAAAGTGGGTTATAAACGTTAGTACCTACTTTTTTAAGTATAGCTTGCGATGCGGCAAATGCGAGTTCGTTGAATGATCCAATGATGAAATCATCAAAAGTATATCTAGGGTTTAACCCATCCTCTTTATTCGTATAAAGGTTTGCTAGGGGGAGTTCTATCGTTTGTGTGTGGGGATTCTTCTCAACAATCCTTTGGTCTGGTTTTTGTGTCTCTGTTTTACAAACTGTGTATTCTACCCCACGAATATTCTCAGAAAGATTTCGAAGAGAACGAAGGATGGTTTTGTGGAATTTGTTTTGTAGCCAATCCTTCACAAATTCATTGGGTACCCCGACAATAACAACACCATCGTCTTGTTTTAAAATAGATGTGTTTTTAAACCAAGTGCTAAAATTTGCACGAGATAGCTCCCCTTCAAGTTCGAATAACGTTTTTTCCCAAAGTTGTGTGTTGTTTGTCATAGGGTTGTTTCAGTCTCTCTATTATATTCTGAGTCAGGCAAATATAAAAAGGTGCAACAGTGGAAGAGTTGGTGAATTCAGTGTGGATAACATGTGGATATTCAAAACCCACAGCTTTCTGACACCTTAACCAGCGTATTGTATGCCAAAGAGCCTTGTTTAGGAAATTTAGTACATAGTAGAATACTAAAAAGACAAGAGTGCAAGCCCATAGAACCAATCTTGATTTTTTATAGAAATAGTGTATAGTGCATCTACTATGTCTCAAACATACCAACCAAAGAAGAAAAAGCGCGCTACAACGCACGGTTTTCTTGTTCGCTCAGAAACAAAAAGCGGCCGCGATATTTTGAAAGCGCGTCGTCAAAAAGGGCGCAAGCGTGTAACAACGGTATAGGGGTAGAATATTGAACAAAGAGGATAGAATGTAGA
>JBARNW010000033.1:0-6852 GCA_049641785.1 Minisyncoccia bacterium
AGTTAAACTTTGATAAACTGCGGATAACAAAAACCGCCCATTCGTATGAACGGGCGGTTTTTGTTATTTTGACCTCTTGGTCTTTCGACGAGCAACGATGAGATTGTTTGAATACTTCTTTGGTGAACGTGTCTTGCGACCTCCTGTTACCTTTCCATATTTTGTCTTTGGGCGTTTTGTTCCACGACCCTGACTACCTTCACCTCCACCGTATGGGTGATCTACTGGGTTCTTTGCACTTCCACGAACTGTAGGGCGGATGCCTAACCAACGATTGCGTCCTGCTTTACCAATATTGCGATGCTTGTATTCCTCGTTTGATACAGCTCCGATTGATGCCCATACATTTTCTGAAACCTTGCGGATTTCTCCAGATGGCATCTTTAAATGGCTCTGCCCTCTGTCGTTTGCAACTACTTCAGCATAGTTTCCTGCTGAACGTGCGATTCGCGCGCCACCATTTGGCTGAAGCTCGATATTGTATACAAAAGTACCTACAGGAACCTTCCTCAAGATAGTGCGGTTACCAGGCTTTAGCGGAGCATCTTCTGCGACGATCAGACTGTCCCCAACTTTTATTCCCTGTGGGAGAAGGTTGTAACGACGCTCTCCGTCTGCATAGCAAACCACACCAATGAACCCAGAACGATTTGGATCGTACTCAACTGTTTCAACTTTCGAAGGAATGCCGATTTTGTCAAAACGAAAATCGATCTCGCGGAATGAACGCTTGTGTCCGCCTCCCTTATGCTGCGTAGTAATGCGGCCAAATGCATTGCGTCCTGAGCCACGACGAAAACCTGTTGTAAGCGCCTTGAGAGGCTCATTTGTTGTAAGCACGCCACGATATGAAACAATGGCTGTCTGACGATTTGAGGGGGTTGTTGGTTTAAATTTTTTCATGCTGTTGTTAATAAAATGTAAATATTATACGATTTCAATTTTGTCGCCAGACTTGAGCGTGACGAGCGCCTTGCGAACGCCAGACTTAACACCCTTTCTGTTGCGCACGAATACGCGAGTATTAGGCAGGTTTACGATATTTACACGAACTGGTGTCACATTGTAAATTGCTTTAACAGCCTTTGCTATCTCAATCTTGTTTGTATCTCGTGCAACCTCAAATACGTATGTTCCTTTCTCTGCAAGGATGGCAGACTTCTCTGTAATATGCGGACGCACAAGGACGTTTGCGCTTGCTCCAAGCATTGCGCTCCCCTCGGTCTTTGCCTTGGTCGACTTTGTCACAACTGGCTTTCCAGTTGCTTCTTTTTCTTTTGTTGTTTTCTTGAAAATAGCCATGATAGTTTAGATTATTTTGCGTTAGCTTCTTTAGCAACAGCAAGTTTGCCTTCAATAAAACTGATAGCTTTCTCTGGGCTCACAATCACGACGTATTTGTGGTTCAAGAGATCGATTGGGTTCATATTTTCCACTGCATCAAAGTCAATGTTGCCGAAGTTTGAGAAACTCTTTGATACTGCCTCAGACTTTTCGCCTGTTGCAAAGTACGCAGCGTTCTTGCGCTTGGTGAGCATCTTCTCAAAGCCCTTTACTCCGGCGAGTGCAGAAAGGATACCCTTTGCCTCTACGGTCTTTGGAGCCTTCATAGTGATGGCATCAATAAAGAGAACCTCGCCATTGCGCATCTTTTCTGAGAGAACAGTGTAAAGTGCCTTTGCGCGAACTTTCTTGTTGATTTTCTTTGAGTAATCTTTCTCGTTCATTGGGCCATGTGTAACTCCACCGTGACGCCAAATTGGTGAGCGAGATGACCCGTGACGAGCGCGACCAGTACCCTTCTGTGCCCATGGCTTCTTGCCACCGCCAGATACTGCACTGCGGTCCTTTACTTGCGCTGATGATGTGCGTGCGTTTGAGCGCATAGACTCAACAACCTGGTGCACCAAGTCTGCGTTCCATGAGAGGCCCCAAACCTTTTCGTTTAAGGTAATCTTGCCTGCTTCCTTTCCCTTTGTATTGTAAATTGTTGCTTCCATGATATTTATTTGTTGGTTGCCTTAATCTCAAGGAGAGCTCCCTTCACGCCTGGCACACAGCCAGACACGAGAATTTTCCCATTAGTAGTGTCGACACCGAGTACACGCAATCCCTTTACGGTAATGCGCTCCCCGCCCATACGTCCCGCCATACGACGACCTTTTGAAATCTTCTGCTGACCAGTAGAACCAATAGAACCTGGCTCGCGCTCGGAATGCTTCTGTCCGTGTGTACGTGAGCCTCCATGGAAACCATGACGCTTTACCACCCCCTGGAAGCCCTTACCTTTTGATGTGCCAGATACGGTGACCTCATCACCAATTTCGAATAGAGAAGCATCAACGATATCTCCTTTCTTCCACGCGCTTGAGTCATCAACACGGAACTCACAAATCGTCGCAAAGAGTCCGAGGTCTTTTGTGTGTCCTTGAACGGCCTTTGAAATGTTTTTTACAGCACGAGTGCCAAAGCCCATTTGAATAGCATTGTACCCGTCACTCTCTTTTGTTTTAATCTGTGTAATAGACACTGGTCCAACAGAAAGAAGTGTTGCAGCGGTTGCACGCCCATCGGAACCGACGAACGAAAACATATTTTCTTTTTTTCCTAGAATAAATTTCATAACGGTAACCATTGCAACCATTCTCTCAAAGGAGGGGTTGTTGGTATTTTAATTAAACGGATAAACTTGTTTACTTTTCGAACATACTCAAGAACTTCTAACTCTTCGAAGCGTCGCGCCTCAATGGACATTGCGCGACATGATTCTGCAGAATCACATCATCTTCACGTCGATATTCACACCTGATGGGAGAGAAAGATTGGTGAGCGCCTCAACGACTTTTGCGTTTGGATTCAAGATGTCGATCAAGCGCTTATGAACGCGCATTTCAAACTGCTCACGCGCATTCTTGTAAATGAACGCTGAGCGAAGCACTGTGTACTTCTTGATTTCAGTTGGAAGTGGCATTGGCCCTATGACCTCAGCATCGTAGCGAAGCGCTGTATCCACAATCTGCTTTACAGAGTTGTCGAGCACTTTGTTTTCATACGCGCGTACGCGAATACGAAGCTTGTGCGTTACTTCCTTGTCTGCAGCTTTTTTTATAGCTGATTTTTTTGTAGCTGTTGTCATGGGTAATTTTTTAAGAACTAAGAACTCCTAGTGGTTTACGCAATAATCTTTGTTACCACGCCCGCGCCCACAGTACGGCCTCCTTCACGAATAGCGAAGTGCTGCTCTACTTCGAGAGCAACAGGAGCGATGAGCTTAACCTTGAGAACCACCTGGTCTCCTGGCATAACCATCTCTGTTCCCGCTGGGAGTGTTGCATCTCCAGTTACGTCAGTTGTACGGATGTAGAACTGAGGCTTGTAACCGTTGAAAAATGGTGTGTGACGTCCACCTTCTTCCTTGGTGAGGATGTAGATGTTTGCCTCAAACTCTGTGTGAGGAGTAACTGAGCCGGTCTTACAAAGAACCTGACCACGAGTAATGTCTTCCTTCTTGATACCACGAACAAGGATTCCAGCATTATCACCTGCCATACCTTCTTGGAGTGACTTGTTGAACATCTCGATACCAGTAACAGTTGTCTTTACTGTGTCCTTAAGACCAACGATTTCAACCTCCTCTCCTACCTTAACAACTCCACGCTCAATACGTCCTGTAACAACGGTGCCACGACCTTCGATCGAGAACACGTCTTCAACTGGCATAAGGAATGGCTTTGCAACATCACGAACTGGCACTGGAACATATGTGTCCACAGCGTCAATAAGATCAAGAATCTTCTTTGCCCATTCATCGTTCACATCCTTTGCTTCAAGAGCCTTGAGAGCTGAGCCACGAATAACAGGTGCACTCTTACCATCAAACTCGTACTTTGTGAGAAGCTCACGAACTTCTTCTTCAACCATGTCGATCATTTCTGGATCATCAACCATGTCACACTTGTTGAGGAAAATAACAATCTTTGGTACACCAATCTGCTTTGCGAGGAGGATGTGCTCTCGTGTCTGGGGCATCACACCGTCTGTTGCAGCAACCACCAAGATAGCGCCGTCCATCTGTGCGGCACCGGTGATCATGTTTTTAATGTAGTCTGCGTGACCTGGCGCGTCGATGTGCGCGTAGTGACGCGTGTCAGACGAGTACTCGTTGTGAGAAAGCGCGATTGTGATACCGCGTGCTTTTTCCTCGGGCGCTGAGTCGATTTGGTCAACCGACTTCATTTTTACATCCTTGCCCGCCATGTGGAGAGTGTTAAGGATTGCTGCGGTAAGGGTTGTCTTGCCGTGGTCAACGTGCCCAATGGTACCTACGTTGACGTGTGGCTTGGAACGATCAAATGCTTCTGCCATAATGTTTGTGTTTCTTGTAATGAAGGGTTTGGACACGAGAAGTCCAACAAACCTTTAATTACAAGAGAAAAATTAAATATTGAATACAATATTAGCTCCTCGGCTCGGAAATGATAAAGTGATACACCTTTCATTTCGCTCGCTCTACGTCGCTAATAAAACTGATAATTAAGAAACAAAAGTACCGCAAAATACAAAGTTGTGCGATACAAAGGCCATACTACCAAATCAGGAAGAATAGTCAAGGGGAGGATTCGCGAAAAACGCGAATCCTCCCCTGCTTTTTAGCACTTCGATACGGTCCACCAAAACAAAAGGGCTCAAGTGAGCCCTTTTAATCTGCGTTTTAGTGAATTTGATATGGAATATCCGCCATTAACTGCTTGAAGCTCTGTGCCGCTTCCCGTCCTGCTTGACGAAACTTTTCAAGGTCTGGAAGCATTGCAGTAGGAACCATTGCACGAACTGGCTCAGTCACTCCAATAACATTGGTATGCTGGACCAGATTATCAAACTCAATGAGAGAATGATCACCATCAACCGAAAGTACCTTCATTTTTGCCTCCTGTTTATTGAACCAGCCTTAAGTATACCATAATACAAAAACCCGCCAATTGGCGGGTTTTTGTTGTAACCATTTTATCTAGCTGTTACTTCCTTGCTTCAATAATAGTCTGTGCCACGTTTGCAGGCACAATATCGTAGTGATCAAACTCCATTGTTGATGAAGCACGGCCTTCGGTCATCGAGCGGAGGATGGTTGTGTAACCAAACATTTCTGAAAGAGGAACTTGGGCAGTCAAAACTTTCATCATGCCACGCTCGCTCATCCCTTCGATTTGCGCGCGCTTTGACGATAGGTTGCCAGCAACGTCACCCATGAACTTCTCTGGCATAACAATCTCTACCTTCATGATAGGCTCGAGGATAACTGGGCCTGCCTTCTTTACTGCATCCTGGAATGCCTGAGAGCCAGCAATCTTGAAGGCGATTTCAGAGGAGTCCACTTCGTGGAACGAACCGTCGTAAAGCTCTGCCGAAATATCTACCACTTTGTATCCTGCCTGCACACCTCGGTCCATCGCTTCGATGATACCCTTTTCCACTGGAGAAATAAATTCCTGAGGAATAACGCCTCCCTTGATAGAGTTGGTAAACTCAAAGTGATCATCGCGACGCTTTGTCTGCTTTGGAAGATCCTCAATAGCGATAGTCTTGTCGATTGGCTTGATGCGAATCTTTACGTGGCCATACTGACCGCGACCTCCAGTCTGCTTGATGTACTTGCATTCTGCTTCTGCCTCGCGAGTAATGGTTTCCTTGTACGCAACCTGTGGCTTACCTACATTTGCCTCCACGTTAAACTCGCGTTTCATGCGGTCAACAAGAATCTCGAGATGGAGCTCACCCATGCCTGAAATAATGGTCTCCATTGTTTCCTCATCGCTTGAAATACGGAATGTTGGATCTTCGTCCGCAAGCTTCTTGAGCGCCATGCCCATTCTCTCCTGATCTCCCTTTGTTTTTGGCTCAATTCTAAGAGAGATAACCGGCTCAGGGAATTTAATTTCCTCGAGAACAATAGGGTTTGCCTCGTCGCAGAGAGTGTGTGAAGTACGTGTGTCCTTGAGCCCAACCATAGCTGCAATGTCTCCTGCGAAAACTTTTTTAATTTCCTGACGTGAGTCTGCCTGGAGCTTCACCATACGGCCTACACGCTCCTTGTCGCCAGTTGTTGCATTGTATACGTATGAACCTGCTTCCATCGTACCTGAGTACACGCGGAAGAAACAAAGCTGCCCTACGAATGGGTCCGCCTGAAGCTTGAATGCGAGGGCAGTAAATGGTTCCTTGTCAGAAGGATGTCGATCAATTGCCGCTCCTGTACGTGGGTCGATGCCGTGAATAGCAGGAATATCAAGAGGAGATGGAAGGTAGTCAACCACCGCATCGAGCACAAGCTGAACACCCTTGTTCTTGAGTGCTGAGCCAGCGTATACAGGGAAAATTTCGTTATTAATAACTGCCTTGCGAAGTGTTGCCTTCAAAACATCCATAGGGATTTCTTTTCCTTCAAGATAGTCGTTCATCAGAACCTCATCGTTCTCAACGATGCGCTCAATAAGGTCAGCGCGAAACTGCTTTGCCTCAACTAAATACTTCTCAGGAATTTCTGCTTCAATAACCTGGATTCCCATATCCCCTTCAAACTTGAACATCTTCATCTTAAGAAGATCGATAACTCCCTCAAACTCATCTTCGAGTCCAACGGGAATCTGCATACGAACAGCCTTTGTGTTCAATCTATCGAGAATCGATGCATATGAACGCTCGAATGATGCACCCGTACGGTCGAGCTTATTGATGAAACAAATACGCGGAACCGATGCTTCGTCTGCATAGCGCCAGTTGGTTTCTGACTGTGGCTCTACTCCTGCAACACCGTCAAACACCACCACGGCTCCGTCGAGGACACGGAGAGAACGC
>JBARNW010000041.1:0-1712 GCA_049641785.1 Minisyncoccia bacterium
GCTCACCGGCGCGCTGATGACCGAGTATCAGGCCGAGCAACTCGCCGCGATGGCGGAAGAAAATATCTAGATATTTCGGTCTATTGACCGATTGCCTGTAAGCAGATACGCTGCTCACGATCTTTTATGCAAGGCTATTTCGGACTTGCCTTCATCGTTGCACATGAGTGCCTTGAAAGCATCAAATAGGTGATTTGAGCCTCTTTATTTCTAAGCTTAGCTATTTATAGTTTTTTGTAAGGTTACACTGCAACCTGTCGATATTAAACATAGTTTCCCCTAATTCGCTAGGGTCTTTGTTTACATTTTAATAAACGACACTTGAGAGGAATAGAAATGGACGTTATGAGCCTTTGGCTGGGTCTCATCGGAATTATTTTAGGAGTTGCGGTCGTTGATGTGAAGGGTTTGGAGTGGGCACAACGAAGGATGTCTGACCGTATCTACAAGGCAGCCTTGAATAGGCCTCTTGTCAGAGAGTTCCCTGCTTCTCAACATACAATTACTCTCGACGCAGAAGACAAGTTGGCTTAGGTAAAACCGATTAACGAGGAAGCCCCCAAAAAAGGGGGTTTTTTTTTGGAATGCACATGTTTAGTTTCTTCAAAAAATACTTATATCACCTCAAATGGCATATTTTAATTCTGCCACCAATGGGGGTGTTAAGTTGGATTGGAAGTAGGGCATACGTTGTTGCGACCAAGCCTGAAAACCAAATTGCTTGGGTTATATATATTTACGAACACCCATACAGAATAGGCCTTGCATTAGCTGCGACTTATATTACCTATAGGGTAATTAATAAAGTGGCATACGCGCTAATACTGCAAAAACAATACGCGGCCATGCTTGAAGGTATTGGGCTGCGAAAATTTAGTCCACACTGCGATCAAGCCGATAAAAAGAAAGATTGGGATAATTGCGTCAAAGAAATTTCCTCTTCAGCTCCCCACTCTTTACATATACTTGGCGCAACCGGATGGCGCACATTTGGCTCACCTCAATCCCCCCTCCATGATCTGCTCATATCTTTCCAAGGTGTTATCCGCATCCTACTTATAAAGCCAGGTTCCGATGGCTTTAAAAGACGGACTGTTGACCTAAAGCACCATGAGGAAGAGTACAAGCGCGAGATTCTCAACACTATAGAGTTCTGCAAGGAGCTGAAAGAAAAGCACCACAAAAATATTGAAGTACGGCTGTATACGGAAGAACCCATCTGGAAAATGATCTTAACAGAACAATATCTTTGGCTTCAGTACTACGACCCATCAAGTCCCGTCGAAGATACCCCCGTTTATACCCTTCAAACTAGAGAACCCCCTACATTAAGTTCGCTGTACTACCCATTGACTCGAGTTTTTGAAAAGCGTTGGACAGAAAAAACCACCAAGCGGGTAAACTTGGATACTTGGAACAGAAATAATATGAGTTGATTTCTGCAATATGCTTAACAGTTAAACTGAGCTTCTAAACGCAATTCGAATGGCCTGTAAGCTCGATTATTTAATAATCGTCTGCACACGCTCAAATTTAGTTCATGCCGCACACCATCCAATCCCTCCTGACCCACGATAAAACTACGCTGGAAGCTGCGCTCGGGCTGGATGCCGGGAGTGCACGCATCGAGGTACAATGCCTGCTGCAGGCGGTGTTGCAGGTGAACCGTGCTTACCTGCTCACCCATCCCGAACAGCAACTCGACGCCGAAC
>JBARNW010000088.1:0-1524 GCA_049641785.1 Minisyncoccia bacterium
GAACGGGAATGCAGAAGGAGCAATCATTGTATTTCGCGATGTATCTAAAGAGCGCGAGTCAACACATCTTAGATCAGATTTTTCTTATGCTTCGCATCAGTTAAGAACTCCTATCACCGAGGCGTTGTGGAACCTTGAGACTGGGATTGGAGAGCAGGATGCAGACAAAAAGAATGAGGATCTTCGTATCGCTCACCAGTCAATCCTTAGTGTGAAGAAGCTCTCGGAGCATCTCGTTTCTGTTTCTGAAATTGACCAAGGGAACATTGCGGTCAATGTGTCCTCGGTCGCGCTTGTTGATATTCTGACAGAGACTCAAGGTAAATTTGAGAAAGAAGCAAGCATTCGTGGTGTTACCGTTTCATTTGCCCCTATTTCTCCAATTATCGCAATTACTACTGATAGGAAGCTAGTTACCAAAATCCTTTTTGAGGTAATTGAGAATGCTGTGATCTATAGTCATCGTGGTTCGACTGTGACCATAACAACGACTCAAAAAGGAAAAGAATTTATCTTTGAAGTTGTTGACACTGGCGTTGGTATTCCAGAGCAGGAGCAGGTACTCATGTTTACAAAATTTTTCCGTGCCAGCAATCATGGTAAGGAAAATGTTGGCGATGGGCTCGGGCTCTATATTGCAAAATCCTACGTTAAACTTCTTGGTGGCAAAATATGGTTTGAATCAGTTGAGGGGAGTGGTACGACTTTTTTTATCTCACTTCCAATTGCGTAGCATGTCGTTAGTATAGAACATACAGAAAACATCAACATACTGTTGATGTTTTCTGTATGCACGCCCTTAGTCCACTAAACTCCATTCACTAATGTCCTATGTGAACCATACTATAGACGTATAATATACTATAGTATATTATACGTCTATAGTATGAAAAAGTACGATAAAGGAGAAATTGCGGAGATTGTTCTTTCGACGTTGCTCGTGGTTGGTGTTATTGCTGTTGCAGTGACTATGCCAAACGCAGTACAGATTTTTAAATATTTTAGTCCAAGAAATTCGTCAGATCGATCAAGGATAAAGAAATCGGTCATGCGTTTGGAGAGCGGTGGTTTCATTGAGCAAAAAGGTGGAAAGGAGGGGCTATTTATCTTGACCCAGAAAGGGAGAGAGAAGGCAATGCGTTCTGCTATATCGCAGATGAAGATTGCTTCACAAAAGACATGGGACAAAAAATGGCGGCTAATTATGTTCGATATTCCAGAGGAAAAGAAACAAGCGCGACGCGCAATAAATTTTGCACTCAAGAAGCTTGGATGCGCGCAATATCAAAAATCAGTGTTTGTTACACCGTTTCCGTGTGAAAAAGAAATTGGTTTTGTTGGAGAGAGTTTCCGTGTGCGTGATCATATTCGCATTGTTGTTGCGACCGAAATCGAGAAGTCCGAATTACTGCAAAAAGCATTCAAGATTTAGAAAGTTGCATAACTCTCAAACTCTCATTCTTTACATCCAAGACGTATAATATACTATAGTATATTATACGTCTTGGATGTAAAGAATGAGAG
>JBARNW010000095.1:0-5200 GCA_049641785.1 Minisyncoccia bacterium
TTCCCGCACCTTGAATCTAAAGCAATTTAAAACCTAGACTTATATATTACTCTTTTTACTTTTTAAGTTCCTCGATTTCTTTAAGAAGGGTGGCGAGGGTCTTTTCAAGTTTTGCGAGAGCGATGTCGTTATTCTTTTTGTCGAGTACTACTTCTTTCTCGTCCTCCTCTTGAATGTCCTCAATATCCTCAGAAATCTCTTCCACATCTTCTTGAATATCTTCGATGTCTTCAGAGATTTCTACCACGTCTTCCTGAATCTCCTCCACGTCTTCCTGAATCTCCTCAATATCCTCAGAAATTTCTTCAATGTCTTTCTCAACCTCATGGAGTTGGGCGGTGTTTCTGTTGACTGTCATCTGGATAAAGATGGCAAGATAAATTGCTTCAAGAGAAACAATGGTGGTAAGAACGAGAAGAACGGTGTCAAAACTAATTCCAAAAAATGGGAGTGACATTACGCTCGCAAACAAAATAGTGTGAACAACGAGAGATTGAATTGATCCAATCCATCTCGTTGCGCCATGAGACACTTTTTCGAGGAGAGGGTTGGGAAGATTCTTTTTGAGCGGAGTTTTTTTCTTTGCAATCATATGTGTCATCGTAACACCTAAGAACTATTTTGTTAAGAAAAAACAGGGAAGTGATATTGGGTTGTGTAGTTGTTTTAGGTGGGATACAATTACTTGTATGGAAACAATACAAAATACAGCAAAATTAAGAACAACACCGAAGGATTTCTTTCTTTATTTGGGCGCTATTGTAGCATTATATATTAGTGTTGTTAGTATTCTGACACTTCTTTTTGAGGTTATCAAACAGCTTTTTCCAAAGCCATTTGAGTATGTTGACCCGTACGCCGGGGGTGTTTCTCTGGCGATGGCGATGTTGTTTGTTGCGTTTCCGTTGTACATTTTCTTTATGCGTGTTACTTCAGGTCTTGAGCGCGACACTCCGGAAAAGCGTGACATCCCAGTGAGGAAATGGCTCATATACCTAACTCTTTTTATTGCCGGCGCTGCGATGGCTATTGACCTTATTGTGCTTCTTCAAACGTTTTTTGCTGGTGAAGAGATCACAATTGCGTTTTTACTAAAAGTTATCTCTGTTATTTTAGTTTTCTCTGCGGTGTTTGGTTATTATCTGTACGATATTCGCCACGGACTTTTAGAGGCAGCACCGGTACGCACACGTTTTGCTTATGGGTCTATCTCGTTTGTAGTGATTGCTATCATTGTCGGGTTTTATGTGATGGGTTCGCCATACACACAAAAAGAAAAACGTTTTGACGCGGAGCGCGTAGCTCATTTGCAGACCATCCAATATCAGATAATTTCTTACTGGCAAGCAAAACAAAAACTTCCAACCACATTAGAAGACATCAAGGACCCATTGAGTGGATTTGTCATGCCTGTAGACCCGCGCGATCAGTCACAATATGAATATATAGCTAATGATAAGTTTTCGTTTCAGCTTTGTGCGATGTTTAGCATGGAAACACCCTCTGGAGCTACTCTTGAAGGATATTCGAGCCATGATTATCCGTACAAAAATGGCATGAATGAAAATTGGAAACATTCTGCTGGGAAAGTGTGCTTCGAGCGTACCGTGGACCCAGAGCTGTATCCGCCGCTCAATACCACGATAAAAATTAGTCCGCCACTTCGACAATAGTTATTAACTCTTTGAAACACCGCTTTGAGCAAAGGCGGTGTTTTGTTACAATGAACACAATGTCCGAAAAGTATGACCACAAAGAAATAGAAAAGAAATGGCAGGCCGAATGGGAGGCTGATGGGCTTTATTGTGCTAAAGAAAACCAGGTAAAACCAAAATGTTATGTACTTGATATGTTTCCATATCCATCTGGTGAAGGTCTTCATGTCGGTCATCCAAAAGGGTATATCGCGACTGATGTGTACTCGAGAATGAAGCGTATGCAAGGGTTCAACGTGCTCCACCCAATGGGTTGGGACGCATTTGGCTTACCAGCAGAGCAGTATGCGATAAAAAATAAAGTGCACCCACGTGTTGCTGTAGATAAGAATACAAAACGATACAAAGAACAACTTTCAATGATTGGTTTTGATTATGATTGGAGTCGCGAGGTCAACACTACTGACCCAGCTTTCTATAAGTGGACACAATGGATTTTTTTACAAATGTTTGAAAAAGGGCTCGCTTATGAATCCTACGAGCCAATCAACTGGTGTCCAACGTGTTTAACAGGACTTGCAAACGAAGACCTTGACGGTGATGCGTGTGAGCGTTGCGATACAACTGTCGAAAAAAAGCCAATGCGCCAGTGGGTCCTGCGTATTACTGACTATGCCGACCAGATGCTTGCTGACCTAAGCAAGCTTGATTGGCCTGTCTCTATAAAAGAATCTCAAAAAAATTGGATAGGACGAAGCGAGGGGGCGGAGATTGATTTTAAAATTAATGGAATCGATAAGGTGATTACCGTATTTACCACGCGCCCTGATACGCTTTTTGGAGCGACGTACTGCGTGCTTGCGCCAGAGCATAAGCTACTTGATGAGCTAAAAGAGGTGGTCAAAAACTGGAGTGAAGTTGAAAAATATCGCGAGGAGACAAAATCGCGTACAGAGATAGAGCGTACAGCAGAAGGTCAAGAAAAAACTGGCGCGCGACTCGAGGGTGTTTTTGCCATCAACCCTGCGAATGAAGAAAAAATTCCCTTGTTTGTCGCGGATTATGTGATTGGACACTATGGCACTGGTGCGGTAATGGCGGTCCCAGCACACGATGAAAGAGATTTTGAATTCGCAAAGAAATATAATTTGCCAATATTGATGGTAGTGTGCCCAAATTACCCGGCCACTTCATGCCCCATACTCGACACTGCATACACAGATGCGGGGAAACTCGTGGCGTCGGGAGCTTTTAATGGCATACCAAATGAAGAGGCGAAAAAGAAAATCACCGATTTTGTAAGAGGACGATTTGTTACGAAGTACCGTTTGAAGGACTGGGTATTTTCTAGGCAACGTTATTGGGGAGAGCCTATCCCGCTTATTCATTGCGAAAAGTGTGGAGTTGTGCCAGTCCCAGAAAAAGATTTGCCTGTACTCTTGCCTCAGGTTGAGTCATACGAGCCGACTGGAACAGGGGAGTCTCCGCTTGCGAATATTGCTGAGTGGGTCAATGTATCGTGTCCAAAATGTGGTGGTGCTGGAAAACGTGAGACAAACACTATGCCTCAGTGGGCTGGATCTTCATGGTACTATTTGCGTTACATCGACCCCAAAAATTCTGAAGCGCTTGTTGATAAAGAAAAGGAAAAATATTGGTCACCGGTGGATATGTATGTAGGGGGCGCTGAGCATGCAACTCGCCATCTTATCTATGCGCGTTTTTATCATAAATTTTTGTACGATATTGGAGTGGTAAATTACGATGAGCCGTTTAGTCGTCTTCAGAATGTAGGACTTATCATGGCTCCAGATGGAAGAAAAATGAGCAAGCGATGGGGTAATGTTGTGAATCCAGATGATGTCGTTGCTACTTATGGCGCTGACACGCTTCGCTTGTACGAGATGTTTATGGGACCATTTGGACAATCGGTGGCATGGAGCACAGACAGTATTGTCGGCCCTCGTCGTTTTATTGAGCGTGTGTGGAGGCTTCAGGAAAAAGTTTTTGAAATGAATGATGTTGGATCAATAGAGACAACACTCCATAAGACTATTAAAAAAGTTGGTGATGACATTGAATCATTCAGTTTTAATACTGCAATTTCATCATTAATGATCTTAGTAAATGAAATGGAGAAGCTTGAGGCGACCTCACGAGGTTCATATCAAATACTGCTTATTTTGCTGGCTCCGTTTGCTCCACATGTCACAGAGGAGCTATGGCATAATATTGGTAATACTGAGTCGATTCATCTTGCAAAGTGGCCACTCTTCGATGAGTCCAAGTGCGTTTCAAACGAGGTTACGATAGCTATTCAGGTTTGCGGGAAACTTCGTGACACGATAGTTGTGCTGGCGGATGCAGACGAAGAGGCAATAAAAACTACTGCGCTCCGACGTCCAGCGGTTACAAAATGGACCAGCGGAAAGACTGTTAATAAGATTATTTTTGTAAAAGGCAGACTTATCAATATTGTAATAGAGGAATAGGCCAAGCAAAATATATGTACTCATATATTAGCTCCTCAATTAACAAATTGACTTACGTGTCGGCTCGATGCTGGAAAAGATTACTTTTTTATTCTTCGTCCAAGACGCGAGTCTGCTGACTCGTCTACGTCGCTAATAAGGGTTTTTAAGGAATTTCAGCAAAAATTTGGAAAGCCTTGACTTACAACCCATTTAATGATAGAAATTAGTTACTTTGTGCAAGAAATTGATTGATTAATACGATATTTAATAGTTATTACATATGCCTTCCATCACATTTAAACCAAAACAGGTCGTAAAGCGTCTACTTGCGCCACTTTCTCCTCGAGCCCTCGATGTCATGACAAGGCGTTATGGATTGGGTGAAAGCGTTGATAAAATGACTCTTGAGGGGATTGGCAAGACATACGGGATAACTCGTGAGCGTGTGCGTCAGATTGAAAACTTTGCTTTGGCTTCGATAAAAAAAGCTGATGCATTTAAAAAAGAGACAGCTGTGTTCGAGGAGCTCAACAAGCTTGTTGTTTCGATGGGTGGTGTGGTGTGCGAAGAGGACTTCCTCATGCACATTTCTAAAGACGAGAGCACACAAAATTATTTATATTTTCTCCTTGTATTGGGTGACCAGTTTAAGCGTGAAAAAGAAGATGAGAATTTCCGCCACCGATGGATCGTGGATGACAAGGTTTCAATGAAGGTTCATGATGCTATCCGCGAGCTTTACAAAACGCTCTCACATGAGGACCTTGTTCCAGAGAGCGAAATAGTAGCGTCTTTTCTTGAGCACCTAAAAGAGGTATCAGAGGAGTACAAAAACGAAGAGATAACAAAGCGTTGGCTCGCACTTTCAAAGACTATTGCAAAAAATCCGCTTGGAGAGTGGGGGGTTGCAGAGTCACATAATGTAAATGCTCGTGGTATGCGTGACTATGCGTACCTCATTATTCGCAAGCACGGATCACCAATGCACTTTACAGAGGTTGCAAAGTCAATTACACAGATTTTTGGAAAAAAGGCGCATGTTGCCACATGTCACAATGAGCTCATCAAAGA
>JBARNW010000111.1:0-10545 GCA_049641785.1 Minisyncoccia bacterium
AGCTTAATCTGTTTCTTCATTACTACAACTACCAAAAGAGGCACCGTGGCTTAGGAATGGAGGGAAGAACCCCTATTCAAAAGCTAGAAGAGTGCGCGAGTGTAAACTTGACGCTGCAATGCTACAAGTCTTTACCAAACCATTAATATGTGGTAGATTGTCAAAGGGTTTTTCTGGGTTAAATTACCAGAATTTTATAATTGTGATCTTTATAAATTGGAGGTTCTCATGTTTGAATTTGAATGGATAAAAAATTTCCTCAAAAAACCTGTCGTTGATCCATGGTATGGTTGCAACAGAGCTTTCTACGTGTTCGCATTTCGTGAGCAGTTGGACAAAATAGCCGAAGCCCTTTCTTTTCAGGATGGTCGCGCTGCTGTATATTCTCGATTCAATCGCCAAAGGAAATGTGCTGAGCTGTATACGCGCTCTGGAGATATTGTTGCGAGGGTCTACGGTCGAGGAGAGGTTGGTTGTACTACCCACGCAATTGTTGCATCAAACCTTCCAAAGGAATCATTGGAGATTTTTAAGAAATACATTCCATATCGCGTGGAATTTGAAAATCTCTAGTGCCCAAGCGTTTTCAAAGAAAACTGTAAAAAGGCTCGCTATTCCAGGCGAGCCTTTTAATTTTATCTGTTCAAACTTTCTGCTAGAATGAAGAAATGAAAGAATCGTCAAAACCACTTCGCAAGGTCGCAATTTTTGATATTGATGGAACCATTTTTCGTTCGTCACTCCTTATTGAACTTGTGGAGGTTATGATAGAAATGGGGCTTTTCCCAATCTCAGTACGTGCGAATTATGAAAAAGAAAAAGTGTGCTGGCTCGACCGAAAAGGAGACTACGAGGCGTACATTATGGCTGTTGTCGCTGTATTTGTTAAAAATATTAAAGGAATACCATATAGCGAGTTTATGCGCGCATCAGAATTTGTTGTCGCACGATACCGCCACCGCACCTACGTGTTTACCGAAAAGCTCATCAAGGACCTGAAAAAAGATGGATATTTTTTACTCGCAATTTCGCAGTCTCCAAAAGGAACACTTGATCTTTTTTGCAAGGATGTCGGGTTTGATAAGACATACGGAAGATTATACGAGACTGGACCAACTGATTGTTTAACAGGAAATATTTTAGACGAGCATTTGATCGCAAATAAAGCTACTATTGTGCGTCGAGCGTGCGAAAAGGAGGGACTTACACTTGAAGGTTCAGTTGGTGTGGGCGACACAGAGGGTGATATATCGTTTTTAGAGCTTGTTGAGAGACCGATTTGTTTCAACCCAAATCAAAAACTTTCTCGTTATGCAAAACGTATGGATTGGGAAATAGTTGTTGAGCGTAAAGATGTGATCTATGAACTTAATAAAATAAAATAAATTTATGGGACGTATAAATAAAATTAAAAATGAGGGTGAGAGGATCACCGGCGAGGTGCGTGACCGCTCAATGACGTATATTGCCGGAGGTCTCGGTATTGTTGTCGGTCTCGCATGGAACGAAGCAATCAAATCCCTTATCGACTATTTTTATCCTGCTACAGGCGCAAACTCAATCTCTGCAAAGTTTATATATGCAATCATTATTACGATTGTGGTGGTACTCGTAACGATGTATGTCGTACGCCCTCCAGAGAAATAACAGGACTTTGTATAAAATTTGTAAAATTTAAAAAACTGTGAGATATTGCAAATAGGTCGTTCTTTAGGAGAGTTATTATGAAAAAAGCATTGAGGGGTACTGGCGAGCACCTCTTTAGCATTCTCGCGCTTCTTGTGCACGTCTTTGTATCTGCTGTTATGTTTCTTGTTCTAATGTCAGGGGACATATGGCAGAAGCTGCGCCGTGAATCAATCATCCTGGTTTTTGGATACGGTGGTGATATTGCCGATGCAGTATCAGCTGGTGTTCGGGGACTTTTTGATCCTGATTATGCGCGCGAGATATTAAGTCGTTAATGTTGTAATTTGCCAAAAGCCGCTCTGTGTACAGAGCGGCTTTTTCTATGAAACAAGTGTTGATATCGGTATTTCTAATGCTTCAAATGCATTATTTTTTGTGACAGTGCCATCGTTAAACATTAAAAAATAGGGAAGTCCCAACGATCCAAGACGATCCATCCCCTCATTTTTTGTAAGCAGTATCGCAAGTGAGGCTTCTGTGTCTGCCCGCTCGCACGTCTCTGCGACAACGGTTGCGCTTATTATTTCAGATGGTGACTGCATCGTTTTCATATTCACAAGATGGTGCCACTTTTTGCCATCCTGGTCACCATACGTTTGGTAGGTTCCAGATGTTGCTACCCCAGCATTTTGTATGCCTAAGGCTGCCACAATAGCTCCAGTGCTTCGTGGATCCTGAATAGCAATGTTCCACGACTTGCCGTCCTCAAATGCTCCTTTGGTCAAAATATCGCCCCCAGCATTTATCATAAATCCCTGTGTGCGCACGTCAATAATTTCTAAAATTGCCTTAACCGCCATATCAATTGCCATCCCTTTTACGATACATGCCGGTTCAAGGATTTGTCCAGGGGCCAGGCGAACAAGGAGCTCGCGGTCGTTGAAAGCAAGGTCGCGATATGTTGGCTGTGGAGTACGCATGGTAAAATGCTCTGGTAACCCATATCCATATGACGCGAGAATTCCTCCAACTGATGGATCAAACGCCCCATCGGTTTCCGCTGCGAGAGCAACACATCTTTTAAGCACCTGAAAAAGCTCGACAGACACCTTGTGCCAGGCTCCGTTGCTAGTATTTAGCCCCATGAGCTCGCTCTCTGGTTTGAAGCGACTAAAGCGGAGGTCGTACTCATTAAATACACACTCAGCTTTTTTTAGTACATCATCTGCTTGCTCAGAGGAAACCCCGACCATTGTAATATGGACTGGTATCCCCATTGAGTGAAACACACGATGTTCTGTCATAAATAATTAGTCATCCCAATCCTCATCTTCGTCATCGCCCCAATCATCATTGTCACCACCATCGTCGTCATCATGATATGTGCGTGATACTGTTGGTTTTGTAGTTTGTGTTTGAGCAGTCCCTGTTGTATTTACCACAGGAGTAGCGACAGTCCCATCTGCGCTCGCTTTTACAATAGCACTTTCTAGAGATGACTTGAATGCAATACTTGCGTATGTTGCTCCAGACACACCCTGGATATTTGCACCACCAGCTTTTAGAGTTTGGTCTATTAGAAATGGTTTCGCCTCTACAGATGGCGGTGAGTTTGGAACCTGAGGCATCGCAACAGCTGTAATCTTTCCATTAGTAAAAGTAACAGATACTACCGCATTTCCCCACGGTGTTTGGTAAGCAGCACCAGTAAAGGTACCAGAAACACTTCCCGACGGAGTGGTAGTTTTTGTCGCTGTGGTTTGCTTTGCTGTCGGCGACGCTATCCTTGATGTTGGCCTTAATGCTGATGTGGCAGGAGTATCGATGCCTGTTGCTGCTGCAAATGTATTAGATGATGCTGACGTTGTTGGCGCTACAGATGCTCCTTGTGCTGCTGCAACAGCAAGAGCGCTTTCAAGAGATGCCACAAATGCGCGACTTGTAATTGTTGCTCCAGACACACCTTGGATATCTGCAGATCCGCTCCTAAGCACCTGGTCGATAAGATATGGCTCTGCGTACACTGATGGTGGCGAGTCTGGTAGTGTTGCAATCTCAACAGCAACTATTTTACCATCCTTGACCTTTATTGCCGTTGCGAGAGGCCCCCATGGTGTCTGATAACCCTTTCCTTTTGCAGTAATGGTTGTTTGACCAGCTACAGTTTGCCTAGTCATTGATTGGGTTGTACTGTCTCCAGATTCATCGTCACTACCCCTTGGTGTCGTAGCTAGGGTAGGGGTGTCGCCTTGTTTAGCGCGCTGAATACCTAAAATAACCACTAAGACAGAAACACTAGTAAAAAAGTACACAAAGAATCTTTGTAGGGTTTTTTGGAAAGATGCCATAGTAGTTATTAGTATTGCGTTATAATTATAAGCCTTTTGGAGCCTATTGCCTGTATTGAGACGAAATCAAATGAGAAATCTTACAGAGCTAAATTAGAAATCCCAATCATCGTCAAAATCATCATTATCATCACCATTGTTATCCTCGCCCCATTCGTCGTCATCGTCTCGATATTTGCGAGGAACTGATGGTTTTGCTGTTTGTGTGACTCCACTAACGGCTGTGTTTGGAGAAATAGATTGTCCTTGTGATTTTGCTGTAGCGATAGCGTTTTCCAGTGATGCCTGAAATGCAAAACTTGTATATGTGGCCCCGGACACACCTTGTATATTTGCGCCACCGGCCTTGAGTGCCTGGTCTACCAGATACGGCTCTGCGTAGACTGAAGGAGGGGAGCTCGGGATAGTAGGCATTTTAACAGCAATTATTTTGCCGTCTTTTACTGTGATTGAAGCAACAGCATTTCCCCACGGCGTTTGATATCCTGCGCCGTCGATTATTGTCGCGCCTGCAATGTCTCCGAGTGGCGATGGGGTGGGTGGAAGAGTTGACTCGGCGAGTGTTGATGGTTTTTTGACACGAGTAATTCCAATAATCACTAGCACAACAGAAGTCGCAGCGAAGAAGAAGATTAGGAATTTTTGCAGATTTTTGGAAATGAAGGACAACATGTTTATATTACATCAAAAACTTCCCTAGCCTTGTTTCGAATAAAGAACCAGAACCCAATAAGTAGCAAAACCTCACCAAGATACAGCGCAATAAGTGCGATTGCAAAACTTTTTGTTTCCTCTTGGATACCTATTTCGGATTTCATGAGCACGTAATGCTTGTTCTGGTCTGCGTACACAAGCCAGTCTTGTCCACCAATCGATGTTTCATAAAAGCCAACGCGATCATTCGCTTTTGTGCGAAGGGCTATGATATCTTCTGGGAGGTTGATTGTTTGATCTTGTTGGTTTATATCGGGAATAGGGAGCGTTTCGGCATATCCAGCGAGCTCAACACGTAAATCATTTGTTTCTATCCAGTGAAGAGCACCTAGCGTTGACATATTTAGTATGAGAAGTGTAAGTAGTAATACAATGCCGTAGTTGCGTACTTCCCCCAACTTTTGATTCATTTTTATTTCGTTTGATTCCATAGTTTTTAAGTTTTATTGTTATCTAAATTATACTCTTTATCCAAATTTTTGCACAAAGATTTGTTTTTCTGACATCCCTATTTTCCCGAGAGTAGAGAGTACCCCCATTGTCATTGGTGGGATACCACATATATAAATATCGCTTTTGCGCATCAAATCAGGGTTTTTGATGATATGGTCGGTGACATAACCACGCGCGCCAGACCACAATGGTTCACCTGCTGAGAGTGTTGGAATGAACGTGAAGCTCGGATGCTGTTTCGAAAGTTCTTCGAGCTCGCCTTTAAACGCAACGTCACCTTCTTTTGGAGAACCGAGAAAAAGGAAAGAATCCACGCCCTCCTTTATAGCCTCATCAATCATTCGACGAAATGGCGCTACTCCAGTACTTGTTGCAAAAAATACCTTTGAGCGACCTGTGCCGTAGCGATAAGGAAAGTCATCAAAGGGTCCATAGCATGTAACACCTGTACCAACCACGGCATCTCTAAAAAAGCGCGCTCCTGCGCCGCCACCAGAAAAGCTAACAAGAAGTGTGAATGATTGCGTATTTGCTGTGGCTACGGAATATGCTCGCGGTACACACCCCCATGTCATTGTTTGCACATAGCAACCAATTGGGAATGGAGTTGAAATCGATTCATGAAGCGCAATGGTTACTTTTTGAATACGTGAGCCCACACGCTCTGTTTCGACAATAGTGCCCTCAAAATGAGGCGCTTCAGTAAACCAGTGGCGAATAGTGCTCGTGATAGACATGTTTTAGAAAAATACTGCCCAGACAGAGCTGAATAGCGCAAGAAGAAAGTGAATAAAAAGAAAACCAAAGCCTAGCCAGCCAAACCAGTGGTGAAGTGGAGTAAGAGGAATTTGCCACTTTATAAAAAGATTATAATTGTACTGCTTTATGAGCCCAGTAAGAATGAGCATAAGGAAGAAAAATCCTCCGATCATTCCGGTCCACCACACAAGTCCAAATCCCAAATATGTTGTCATCATGATTGTAAGAGTATAACACTCGATTGTTGTTTAGACAACGAACCTCAAAGTAACCCATCACACGCTTCGTATACAAGGCGTAAACATATAATTTTGTTTAGCCGTACTTTTGATACGGCTAAACAAAATTATATGTTTACAACGCAGTAGGCGAGGATGTGTGTGGGCTTACCTCTCAAAAAGATAAACGCGAGGATATACTCTCGCGTTTTAATAATCTTCTCCAAGTTGTCCTCGTAGCTGGAGGTCATGCGCTACCGCGCCATCCCTCATAGCTTTAGTGATGACGATCTCGCTTTGCTCCTTCTTTTCTCCTGCTCTTGCCAGGGCTTTTCTAATAGACTCTGCAGCAGCTGGATTTTTTTGCTCAAGACGCGCAAGGTCCTGAGCAAGTATCTCCTCTTCGCTTACTCCAACGGTCTGTTCTAATGGTGCTCGTTCGTTCATGATATCCTCCTATTGTTTAACTCAATTAATTGTATCATTTTAATATAAAAAGAGCAATTTTTTTGCGACTGGTTTATCTTGTGTTAAGATGAGTAAACAAAAAATAATTTTTGCTCATACTATTGTCATGCAACAAACCAACCAAATGTACCAAAATGCAATCTTCTGGATTGAAATTGAAAAAATAAAACCAAACCCTTTTCAGCCACGAAAGGAATTTGATGAATACAAGCTTCGAGACCTCGCAGACTCTATAAAACAGTACGGTATTTTACAGCCACTTGTAGTGACTCGTCGCGAGATTGAAAAGGCGGAGGGTGGTCTTGCTGTAGAGTACGAGCTTATCGCTGGAGAACGCCGATTGCGCGCGTCAAAAATTGCTGGACTTACTCAGGTGCCAGTACTGATTCGTATCGGCGAAGAGGGTAAGGAAGAGGAGGACAGAATGAAACTCGAGCTTGCAATTATAGAAAACTTGCAACGCGAAGATTTGAACCCAGTTGACCGCGCAAAAGCTTTTCAGCGCCTCGCTGACGACTTTGGTTTTAAGCATGTGCAGATTGCGCAAAAGGTTGGCAAAAGCCGTGAGTATGTATCAAACACACTTCGCCTCCTCATGCTTCCAGAGGAAATGCTTACAGCCCTTGCTGAGCGTCGAATTACTGAAGGTCATACACGTCCACTCCTCATGCTTTGCGACCGCAAGGAGGAGCAGCTCACATTGTATAAGGAAATAATTTTTAAAAAGTTAAACGTGCGCGAATCTGAACGTATCGCGAGACGCATCGCAGTAGAAAAGGTTCGTAAACCCGGGCGCGATTTTGACCCTGAAATAAGAGAGTTTGAAGCAGAGCTGACCGAGAGGCTTGGAACACGTGTGCAAATTGAAAAACGCGAGGTGGGAGGCAAGATTGTAATTGACTTCTTTTCAAACGATGACGTGCGCAACTTTATGAAGCGTTTGCACGCGGAAATGCAGACAGCGCAAGTAGGAACAATTGTAGCAGAAATTCCACTTGGCGAAACACCAGCTGAAATGGCAACCCCTGCTACCGCTGACGAGCTTGCAGAGGGTGGGGAAGATGTAATGGAAAAAGATCCAGACGAGGATTTGTACAATGTAAAGAATTTTTCGCTGTAGATAGCAGAATACTGAATTTAGAATATTGAGTTAATCTAAAAGAACAAGCAGATTGCCAAAGGCAATCTGCTTGTTCTTTTTATTCTAAATTCAACATTCGATATTCACGCTCCTACCTTTTCTTCCCAAAAAACTTCTGCGCGAGTAGTTCGATAGGATTTGATTTTTCGAGATAAGCGCGGATGTGCCTTTTAGCAAGTGTGGTTTTTGTATAATCGAGCCATTTACGTTTTGGGCTCGCGTTTTCTTTTGTTTCTATTTCAACAATATCGCCATTTTTAAGTTTTGTTTCAATCGATACAAGTTTGCCGTTTATTTTTGCACCAGATAGGTGGTTCCCAATATTTGAATGGATAGCATATGCAAAATCAATTGGACTCGAATCTTCTGGCAGATCTATGACATCACCTTTTGGTGTGTATACGAATGTTCTATTTTTGAAAAAGTCCATATGCAGATGCTCCATAAAATCATCTGTTTTTGCGACTTCTTTTTGCCATTTAGCAAGCTCCTTTACCCATGCGAGATTTCGCTCAGTTTCTCCGTGTATAGAACCTTTTTCCTTGTACGCTAGATGAGAGGCGATACCGTACTGCGCCTCGGCATGCATTTCCTCTGTGCGTATCTGTATCTCTATGATTCCTCCATCTCCACGAAAGATAGTAGTGTGGAGCGATTTATAACCATTTGATTTTGGTGTTGCAATATAGTCCTTTATGCGACCAGAAACCGGACGCCAGTGTTTATGAATTATTCCAAGTGTCTTGTAGCAATCCTCGACAGTTTTTACAATGACACGCACAGCAAGAATGTCGTACACTTTATCAGGGTCCATTTCCTTTCGCGCAAGTTTTTTCCAGAGACTAAAAAGATTTTTGACTCGATAATCAACTCGTGCAGTCTTGATGCCATTCGCAGCAAGCTCTTTTTGAATAGAGCGATGAATTTTTTCCGCGTATTTTTCATCTACGACACGCTTGTTTTTAATAAGCGTAAGAACTTGTTCATACTCTTTTGGGTATGCATATGGGAATGCAGAGTCCTCAAAAATCGCTTTCCATTTTCCCATACCAAATCTGTCAGCGAGGCGTGCGTGGACCTCAAGTGTTTCAAGAGCGATACGGTGCCTCTTTGCCTCAGGTACATGCTCTAGTGTTTGAATGTTATGAAGACGGTCGGCGAGCTTGATGAGCAATACACGCACATCGTGCGACATTGCAATAAAAAATTTACGCAAACTTTCTACATGACGCTCTACTCCATGGTACTTCAATTTCCCAAGTTTCGTCACTCCTTCAACAAGAGACAATACTTCTTTACCAAACTCTTTTTCGATTGTTCGCGCTGGTATTTCAGCGTCTTCAATTGTGTCATGGAGGATTCCTGCAGATATTGTAGTGGCGTCAATGTTAATCGCCGAAAGTGTTTTCCCTACGTTTGCCACATGAAGGAAATACGGTTCCCCGGAGTAGCGTTTTTGTCCCTCGTGGGCTACCTTTGCAAAAGCGTACGCTTTTTCTATAAGCGCAATATCGTCCTTCGTGGGGTTTCTTAGGAGTGATATTATCTCTTTCACTGATGGGCAAGAGTCAATTTTTTTAGGCGAAATCATAAGGTTACTATGCCACAAAATTTTAACAATAAGAAATTTGGTATACCACAAAAAGATTCGTGATATACTGCATGAATTATGGTATTTAAATTACCTAAACCAATGGAGTGTAAGGAGTGCGGAAGCAACAATGCTGTTTTTCATCGGATTGTGTATGCCGATGTTATTATTAGCTCTGTTTTTAACGGTCTTTTCACACAATGGCGTTTAATGAATTGGTTATTTTTTCAGATTCATTCACATGAGCATTTGATAACCCCGTATTTTTTCCGAGTATGTTTGCGTGCTGGGTTGGCAAAAAAACACACTGAAATAGACGATGACGTCTCAATACTTGCCGAAATGCTTTGGAAGGAGGCCAACAAGAGAGGTTTAAGTGTTTGGGAGTTTAGACTTTTTGGGCTACCAAGAAACATTTTTGTTGCGGAATTTCCAAGTGGTAAACGTATAACCTATGAAGGGATACCGCTACCTCAGAATATAAAGCATCAGGTGAAATGGATTGATGATAAAGATGCTCTCAAAAAACATTTTATTAAATATGGATTTCCTGTCGCGAAAGGCTCCGCTGTGATTACAAAAAGAGGAGCGATGCAGGTTTTTAGTAATCTTGAAACGCCAGTTATTGTGAAGCCTTGCCACGGGTCTGGTTCTAGGCATACAACTCTTCATGTTACTGATGAAAATGAGCTCGTGCGCGCATTTTTTATAGCGACAAAAATATCGCCATCGGTAATTGTAGAAGAGGAACTTGTTGGCGCAGTATATCGAGCTACTGTGGTCGATGGAAAACTTGTAGCAACGCTTCGTCGGGACCAGCCATATGTGATAGGAGATGGAGTGAGTACTATTCAAGAGCTTGTGGATGAGGCAAACAAGCACCCAGCACGCACTGGCCCGTATTTTTCAAAAATAAAGATTGATGATAGCGCTATGAACGAACTTAAATGGCATGGGTATACCACTAAAGATATTTTGCCAAAAAGGAAGCGCGTGACATTTCATCAAAAAGTAAATTGGAGTGTTGGTGGCACGACTGCCGATGTCTCTGATTTGGTGCACACTGACAATGTCGAGCTATTTGAACGAGTTGCAGAAGTTTTGAAAGCACCAATTGTTGGCATTGATTTTATTATTTCAGACATTAGTCGTTCGTGGAAAGAGCAAGAACGATGTGGCATTATCGAGTGCAACCTGTCTCTTATACACAACTCCGAGCCCACG
>JBARNW010000113.1:0-9001 GCA_049641785.1 Minisyncoccia bacterium
TGGGTAAAAAAATCCCTGCCGAAATGCAGGCGCAAAAAGAAAAACTTCTTAAGGGGTTCGTTGCTGGAGGACTCACAGACAAGAAGGCGCAAGAGCTGTGGGGGCTTATTGAGCCGTTTGCCGCATACGGATTTAACAAAGCACACGCCGCAAGCTATGGCCAGCTCGCCTATCAGACTGCCTATATGAAGGCAAACTATCCCATCGAGTACATGACGGCTATTCTAACCGCAGAAAGCGGCGACACAGAAAAGATTTCTGAAATTATAACTGAGTCTAAAAGGATGAAACTCCCTATTCTTCCTCCTGATGTAAATGCTAGCTTTGGTGATTTCACCATCGTCGATGTTGCGGGCGACGGTCGCGTTTCAATCGACAGTACGCGACATGATTTTGCGAAATCAGAAATTAGGTTTGGGCTGTATACTATCAAAAATCTCGGCAAGGATATCGCAGACGCTATCATTGAAGAGCGCGAGAGTAATGGAAAATACAAATCCATCGCTGACTTTCTCGAACGAATTCGTCACAAAAACCTAAACAAAAAATCATTTGAAGCACTCGTAAAAGTTGGAGCTATGGACGGTCTTGGTGAACGCGGGCAAATGATTGCCAACACAGAAGAGGCGCTCGAATATAACAAAGCACAAAAAAATGAAATGAGCGGGCAGGAATCTCTTTTTGGGATGATGGCAGACACTTCGAGTGTCCCGTCACTTCGTCTCAAACCATCAGAGAAAGCGCCTCAATCAACATGTCTTGCATGGGAGCGCGAACTTCTGGGTTTATATGTTTCAGGACATCCACTCGATGACCACCGCGACAAACTTGAAAAAATTGGAAGCACGGTTGAAGGTATTAAAAAACTAAAAGATGGAGCAATGGCCGTGGTTGGTGGCATCATTGAAGACATCCGCCCTATCCTCACAAAAAAAGGTGATAAAATGGCATTTGTAAAACTGACCGACGCCACAGGAACTATCGAGCTTGTTCTATTCCCAGAAGCGTTCTTTACGCATAAGGAATTTTTTGAAAATCCTGACCGATGCATAAAGGTTAAAGGAAAAATTTCGGAACGTAATGGTGAGAAAACAATGATTGTGGAGAGAGTGAAGGAGCTTTAAAAACTCATAAAAAACTGTTATAATTGCCAAATTATGGAACAAACAGACAGCCTTCACAATATTCGCCACTCTCTCGCTCACTTGCTCGCTATTGCAGTGCTTGAAAAGGACCCTGGTGCAAAGCTCGGCATCGGGCCTGTTATTGATAACGGTTTCTACTATGACTTTGAATTCTCAAACGGTTACACCCCTACCCCAGAGGATTTAAAAGGTTTTGAAAAAGCAATGCGAAAGATGGTAAACAAGGGACTCATTTTTGAAGGACGTGAGGTTTCTGTCGATGATGCAAAAAAAATCTTTGCTGGCCAGCCATATAAGCTTGACCTCATCAACGAGTTTGAAGGTGAGGGTAAAAATTTAACAATTTACAAGACAGGAGAGTTTGAGGACCTCTGCAAAGGTGGGCATATCGAAAATACTAAAGAAATTCCTGCGGACGCATTCACCATAACTCATACCGCAGGCGCGTACTGGCGCGGGAGCGAGAAGAATCCGATGCTCACCCGTATCTACGGACTCTCATTCGAAAGTGGAGAGGCGCTTGATGCATATAAAAAACAATTAGAAGAAGCGAAAAAACGCGATCATCGCAAACTCGGCAAGGAGCTCGAACTCTTTACCATCGTCGACGAAATCGGCGCGGGGCTTCCCCTCTTTTACCCTAAAGGCGCGCTTCTCCGCAAAACTATTGAGGACTTTATAAACGAACAACAAAAGAAGCGCGGATACCAAGACATTTGGATCCCACACATAACCAAAGGCACGCTTTACGAAATCTCAGGACACCTCGACAAATACGATGCCATGTACACGCCGATGAAAATCGACGAACACGACTATTATGTAAAGCCAATGAACTGTCCTCACTTCATGATGCTATACAAAACTCTTCAACATTCATACAAGGAGCTTCCTGTTCGATACACTTGTACAACTACCAACTACCGCTATGAAAAATCCGGTGAGCTATCGGGACTTACTCGTGTACGCTCTCTTACACAGGATGACTGTCATGTATTTACACGTCCTGACCAAATAGAGGAGGAAATCGACCTTATGCTCGACATGATCAAAGAAGTCTACGCTGGATTTGGGCTTTCAGACTTCTACGTACGCATATCGCTCCGCGATTCAAAAAACAAAGAAAAATACATTGGTAGCGACGAGGTATGGAATACTGCCGAAAACGCACTGCGTGGTATTGTGAAAAAAACTGGCTGGAAGTATGAAGAGGCAGAAGACGAAGCCGCATTTTATGGCCCAAAGCTTGACTTCATGTTCAAGGACGCAATCGGGCGCCAGTGGCAGCTTTCGACGATACAACTTGATTTTAATCTTCCAGAGCGTTTTGACTTAAACTATATTGATGAAGCAAATGAAAAAATTCGCCCTGTAGTTATTCATCGTGCCGTACTTGGCTCAACTGAGCGCTTTATGGGTGTGATGATTGAGCACTTTGCTGGCAACTTCCCTCTTTGGCTTTCACCAGTACAGGTAAAGATTCTTCCTATTGGTGAGAAGTATGTTGAGTATGCGAAGAAAGTCCGTGCCGAACTTGCAAGCGCAGACATACGTGTCGAGCTCGATGATTCAAATGAATCTCTTGGTAAGCGTATTCGTATTGCTAAAACAGAAAAAGTTCCTTATATCCTAGTGCTTGGCGAAAAGGAGGTTGAAGTAAATACAGTGACCGCAGAACGCCGCGATGGCGCGCACATGGAAGCTGTGACACTTGATGCTTTTATTTCGACAATAACGAAGGAGGTTGTAACAAAGGAGATTTGGTAAAATTAACGAAAAATAATAAAAAGGACCGACCTTTTTTTGAATTCCTAAGGTCGGTCCTTTTTATTATTTTCTTATTTATTTTACTTGTTACAAGTGCCACAATTCTCTCCTTCGCATTTATGGCTGGCGCCCGTACCACAAGTGTCACATTTTCCACCAATAGCGCAGGCCATTGAGTGCTTGAAATGCTTCAAGGAAAGTCCAAGGATTATCAAGAGGACTGGCCAAATAATGCTCCAGTCTACTATTCTAATAACACCGATATTTTTCAAAAGCGCTACGACACCAAACCATACCAATGCTATTCCTGCTATTTTCATATTTGATTTTACAAAATCATGTCACGCTGTGTCTATTTAGACGCGACTAATTTTTATTAACTATTAATGGAGCTATTATATCACACAAACTCTATTGAACAATAATCGTTCCTCGGTCAGTTTGATTATTTCGATTCATATATCCCCATGTTCCCGCGCTCATAAAAGTAAAATCATAAACACCTCCCTGCCCAACAGTCTTCCCTTGATTAAACTCAGACTGCGCCTGATTATCAACAGATGTAGATGTGAGACTCATAGCCTTGCTCGAATTGTTCACAAAGCGAACCGATTTCCCAGTCTTGATTGTCAACGGAGATGGATTAAACCCTCTATTTGTATAGTAAACGAGGTATGAACCATCTTTTGCAATAGCTGGCGCGCTTGTTGTGGTTTTTGGGGCTATCGTAGTTTGGGTCGTCTTCTGTGTTGGAGCTTGCTGCTGTACCACAGGCGTAGTAGTCGCCACCTGTTCAACTTCTCCATTTACTGGACCTTCAGGAGCATTCGCTGATTTATTACCAAAGAAAAAACCAACCCAAACCGCTAGTAAAATTGCAACTGTAGCTAGAATATATTTTTTAATCATGAGTCTAGTATATTCCTGTGGCTCAGAAATTCCAAGGCCTGGCCTTAGCCAGAATTCTCAAGGCAGGCCTTGGAATTTCTACGCGTCAATATTTGCCAATTTTGCGTTGGACTGGATAAATGACTTGCGTGCCGCAACATCTTCACCCATGAGGACATCGAATGCCTTATCGGCATCAACCGCATCGTCAATAGTAACCTGTTTCAATATGCGTGTTTTTGGATCCATCGTTGTCTCCCATAGTTCTTCAGGATTCATTTCACCGAGACCTTTGTAGCGCTGAAGGGAAATCTTTGGAGCGCGCTTGGTATTTTTCTCTTCTGCTTCTGCCATTTCTGCCTCAGTACCCTCTTCAGCAACACCACCTTCCGCCTCCTCTACAACTTCAAGCAAACTCACATCTTTGCCAAGAAATGCAATTTTCTCCTCTTCGCTATACGCATAGACAATCTCCTTTCCACGCTTTATTTTATAAAGTGGAGGCTGTGCGATATAAATGTACCCTTCCTCTATTACCTTTTTAAAATAACGATAAAAAAGAGTAAGGAGGAGTGCTCGAATATGCGCGCCATCAACGTCCGCATCCGTTGCAATAATAATCTTGTGGTAGCGTAGCTTGGATAGGTCGAACACGTCGCCAATACCTACGCCAAGAGCAATAACAAGCGATTTGATTTCGTTTGATTCGAGCATTCTGTCTAGGCGCGCACGTTCCACGTTCAAAATCTTGCCCTTGAGTGGGAGGATGGCCTGGGTCTTTCTGTCTCTACCCTGCTTTGACGAGCCACCCGCAGAATCTCCCTCTACGATAAATAGTTCTGAGTCCTCAGCTTTGTTTGTCTGGCAGTCAGCAAGCTTGCCAGGAAGAGTGAGCCCCTCAAGCGCACCCTTGCGTAGCACACTGTCCTTTGCGGCCTTTGCGGCCTTTCGAGCGCGTAGAGCAAGGATTACCTTGTTTACAATTGCGCGCGCATCATCTGGGTTCTCCTCCATAAAAAGTCCAAGGGCTTCACCAAATACCTTTTCTACAGCTCCGCGAGCCTCCACAGAGCCAAGCTTGCCCTTTGTCTGTCCTTCAAACTGGATCTCGCGCATCTTTACAGAAATAGCGCTCGTAAGACCTTCGCGCACGTCATCTGCGGTAAAGTTTTCGTCTGCCTCTTTCAGAAAATTATTCTTCCTTGCGTAGTCGTTGATGCGACGAGTGAGCGCGGTACGGAAGCCAGTCACGTGTGTGCCACCCTCCATGTTGTAAATATTATTTGCGAATGCTAGCTCTCGCGAAGAGATGTCATCAATATATTGAAAGGCTACCTCCACCATCACGTCATCAACAGTCTTTTCAACATAACAAATGTTTTTATGTACTGGCTTCTGATGCTGGTTATAAAAACGCACGAGCGATACAAGTCCTCCATCAAAATAAAACGACATTGACGGCACCTCAAGCTGAAAATCAGCGAGAAAAACCTCGTTGTCCAATTTCAATTTCTCCTCAGACTTGCGCGCATCAATAATAACAATATGAAGGCCTTTCACGAGGTACGCCTGCTGACGAAGATGATTTATGATCTGGTTCCAGTTCCATCCCATCTCTTTGAATATCATTTCATCTGGCTCAAAGGTTACAATGGTGCCACGAAACTTTGTAGTTCCAACTTTCTTCACCGCAGCCTTTCTCTTGCCACGCTCGTACTCCTGCATGTGAATAGCTCCATCGCGGTGCACCTCTACTTTTGTAAACACTGAGAGCGCATTTACTACTGATGCGCCCACACCGTGGAGACCTCCAGAAACCTTATAGCTCGTACCTTCAAACTTTCCACCAGCGTGAAGCGTTGTCATAATAGTTTCAAGCGCGGAGACTTTTGTTTTTGTGTGAATGTCTGTAGGAATACCACGACCGTTATCCACCACGCGCACACGGTTGCCAGGAAGTAACGCTACCTCGATATGGTCAGAAAAACCACCCATAGCCTCGTCACGTGAGTTGTCAAAAATCTCCCAAATGAGATGGTGTAGACCCTCTGGCCCAGTGGAGCCAATATACATACCAGGGCGCTTACGCACTGGCTCAAGCCCTTCCAGGACTACAATGTCCTCAGCACCATATCCCTCTATTTTTTCGTCTTTTTTGGCCATATATTAAAAATTTGTACGAACAGTATAACAAAATCTAACCATTTTTGCTAACTCAAAAGTGGTTGACACATCAATACTAATTGTGTATAAGATACTCTGCTTCACCTGTTCTTTAACTTGTTTTTGGGAGATAGTAAAAATGTTGTTGATTAAGGATTCAATTACCGCACGCGCCGTTCTACCAAGAAAAGAATTCAAATACTTTGTAGAACCGTTCGTGAGATCATCGCTGTGCGATTCGTTGGAAGTAGAGCTCAAATCGCAAGAAAATGGTGTTCATATAACACTGCACGCGCTACACGGATATGGTTTTTTGCTTCGGTACGCGCTTGAAGCTGGGCCATTAGAGGAATGGGGGCAGCATTTTACAATAACGCCTCATTAATTTTTTTTAATTTATCGCAAGACTCTTGGTCATGGAACCAGGAGTCTTTTAGTTTTTACAGAAGATAGCCATGCGACGCCATGAAGAGGAGAATATATTAATGGCAACAAACTGATACGCTCCTTTTGATTCTGTATAGCTATCTGGGTCATGATAATAAAACCCATTAACAACCCCATCTTCTATTTCTGCACCAACAACAAGCACCATATGAAACTTATCGCGAACTTCAAAATTTTTGATTGCAGATATTATAACAGGACGACCCTCATTCAATTCTCCAACAATCATATCTACTCCTTCAATATATAATTTTTCAAGAGTATCTGGGTCAGCATCTTTTTTGCGAAACTCTGTTCGATAGAGCTTCGCTCCATATTTTTCTCCGAGAGTAACGAGCCCATCGTGGAGCCAACCATTCTCAGAATACGCTCCAAGAGCAACGCCGTCTTTTATCATCTCATCGATTGACGAGGGCTCTCCCCCGCTTGATTCAAGCAACATTTTCAAGCACGCGACTCCACATGCGCGCTGCTGCCATTCTTTATCTTCAACATCTAGATATTGAGAGTAGTACTGTACAGTAAGCTTCATAAAATTTATTCTTTTGGCTACTATCCCCAAACTCTAGCTATAACTAGAGTTTGGGGATAGGTTATCGCACCTCAAGTCCTCGAGTAAGGAGATTTTTTGTGATGCGCGCCATTATTTCATTAATTTCAACGTCTGAAAGTGTTCGTTCATATGACTGAAACACGAGATTAAATGCGTATGAGGTTTTTGAATCCTTTTCAAACACATCAAATAATCTATCACGCACAAGAAGCTCAGATCCTTCCGCTCTGATTATTTTAATAATTTCTCCCTGAGTCACGTTCTGCGACCATATTGCAATATCGCGAAGCACAAACGGGTACGAGGATATTCTTCGGTACGGAAGACTTTCTGATAGTGAAATAAGTGGCTCATATTTTACTTTATTGCTTTTATATAAAGGAAGTGGGCACTCCAACACGTTCCCCTCTTCCCCCCAGGAAACTTCAACACCCAGAGCTTCTTCAATCGCTTTGTGCGCCTGATGTAAAATTTTGCGTTCAATTTCCTCTTTTTTAGACTGCTTTATATTTTTTGTCACTAATACGCCGACTGAAATATGTATAGACTCCTTTTCAGGCGCAAAAAACACTGTACCGATTTCAAACATCAAGATCTCATCCACGCCTAGAAGTGGAGCGTTGCGCGCATTGAATACAAGAGCCTCTTTCATTCCGTCTGTTAAATTATCACGCAGAAAATTAATTCCCTCCGCCATCGGGTTTACTAGTTCCACCTTCCCTTTTTTACGAAATGCATAAGTAAAAATCTCGGAGAAGCCAAGTTGGGCAAGTGTGTTGCGCACACGAAGCATGGCATCGTAAATGTCATTGTGCGCCGGCGTAAAACCGTCATCAGCAAGTTTTGCGACTGGAATTTTTTCATATCCAACCAAACGTACAACCTCCTCTGCAATGTCTGCGGGAATGCGGATATCAAAACGCTCTGCAGGGGCTACTACTGAAAATCGCTCTTCGTTGATTGTTGCAATTCTACGAGCACCAGTGATATTTTTAAAGCGAGGGCTGTCTGCAAGCTTTTCTACTAGCACTCCCCCATCCACCCCAACACTTTTGTTGTACCGAGAAGCATGCGCAAACATACCGTCGCCCACATACACGCCAACATGATCAATTCCTTGTGGTGGTACTTTTGTTCCCTTCATCCACTCAACACTCTCATGATAAATTTCGCTGCCTTCATTTACAGAAAAAACTAGGTCACCTGCCTCCAAAGTGGCTAGTGGAACCTCTTCCCCGAACACATATTGATCAACAGAGATACGCGGAATTTTTATTCCTGCTTCAAGGTATAGATAAGCGGCAAACCCTGAACAGTCAAATTTGTGCGGCGCATCAAAACGAACACTTGCACCATAAAAATAAGGTATATCAACAAGTTCATTTACTCGTTTCTCTATCATTTTTCTTGGGTCTTCGATGCGGTTATACGCAAAACCAAGACGCTCTAAATCTCGCGCCAAATCTTTTGTTGAGTACGGAATCCCCAAAATACGCGCAATATCGTTTGCTGACATACTCACCCTATATTGATTTGCTGGTCTTGGGTATACATCTACAATTTCTCCAGCCTTTGCCTCTGGAAAAATCTCAAGAAGAAGCTCGGTTGTATGCTCCATTGCAATCGGAGCAATCTCAGGCGCGCGATTATGCTCAAAACGCCGTGATGAATCCGTGCGAATATTTACACCGGCCGATGCTTTTCTCACGAGCGCCGAATCAAAAGTTGCAGACTCAAGCACGATTGTGTTTACTCTCTCGCCAACACCAGCGTGCGAGCCGCCTTTTACTCCAGCGATGGCAAGCGCGCGAGTGCTATCAGTAATCACAAGAGTTCCTTCTGGCAACACAATATCCTTGCCATCAAGAGTTTCTATTTTTTCTCCCGCCTTTGCATTTCTAACAATAAGATTAACTTCGCCGTTTGCACCGCGAGAAAGTTTGTCTGCATCAAATGCGTGCATCGGTTGCCCGAGCTCAAGCATCACAAAGTTTGTCACATCTACAATCGCGTTAATGCTTCGCTGCCCAGATGCCTC
>JBARNW010000114.1:0-1746 GCA_049641785.1 Minisyncoccia bacterium
GGATGGGACTCGAAAGGCGGAAGCGGGCACCCACGATAGTGTGTCGCTGAGCCGGGGTCGCGAGTACTTATAAGCAAAGCGAATTAGTAACTCGTGACCGCGGACCATCCCGAACACTATATCCCCTCCTCAACCGAACGCTTCTTCTCAAGAGTATGTTGTAAAAATTTTGCAGACAAATACTCAACAGGCGCATAATTGTCTGTCAAAAGCGGAGACTGTGATAGATCAAACTCTTCTATTCTTATCAATTTATCGCTGCGCGTACCGAGCAATTGATCCGAATATAAATCTATTTTCTTATTACCATTATGTCCTACAAAAATAATATTTTGTAAACCTGTCTTTTGAGGGGAGTCAACAGCAAAAAAATAACTATTAGGAAAAACGCTTTGAAATGTTCTTATTTCTGCCATAAGAAAAGACGGTTGCTGCATAGACAAGTCCCCAACCACATTTGCAATGAAAACTCCGTCTGCACTAAGCTTCTGCTTTGCGATTGTAAAAAATTCCTGTGTGGTGAAATGGGCAGGAATTGAAAAAAGTGAGTGATATACATCACTAAATATTATGTCATATTTTTTATCAGAATCCCGCAGAAAACGACGACCGTCTTTTATATAGTTCTGCAATCGTATTGTTTCCTTCAGCCCAAAATATTCCTTAGCTAAAATAAACAAAGACGGTTCTATTTCAGAAACATCAATAGTAGCATTTGGTAGATCCTCCAAAAGCGCCTTTGGTATGGAATATGCGCCGGCCCCTATTACAAGAGCATTTTGTACATCCGACATAAAAAGTTTATAAACGGAGTAGTATCTTGTGTATTCATAAACCAAATCAGTAGAATCCTCAGAGTCTAAGAACATTGCAGCAGACGGACTCTTGTCTTGTTGAAAAAATCTTGTTGGCCTTCCGTTGAACATACTGTCATAAATGGTAATTTTTTCGTAAATACCATCCTTGCTGTATACAGAAGCATCTACTTTTTGTTGAACTGTGGATATTGCTATAAAAACAAGGAGGCTAATTATTAACAGCGATCTAAAAAGCTGCTTTTTCTCAAGTCCAAATATTAATAATGGAACAAATCCGAGAATAAATAACGTCGTTCCAGTTGCTATAAAAATATAATCTATTCCAAAATGCGGAATAAGAACAAAACCAGAAAGAAGGCTCCCGAGAATACTGCCTAGAGTTGACCAAAAAAAGATTTTTCCAGAAACGTCACCGACTCCTTGGTCTGGGAACTGAACACTTTGTAACTTGATTGCATAAGGTGATAATGTGCCCAATAATAACGCTGGTAGAAAAAAGAGCACAGCTGAAGAAAGCAGAGGTCCCATTGTTATAGAAAGATTGATGCTCATAATAGGAAGTATCACCCTCCCTAAAAGATGCACGACTAGCACAAGGATGCCACTCGCAAGAATTATCCCAAAGAACCACCTCATTGATGGACGGCGGTCGGCGAACTTGCCGCCGGCATAATACCCAATACTCAACGCTGCGAGAACCACGCTTATTACACTCGATACTGTAAAAATAGTATTTCCATAATGTGGGGATAGCACCCTCAAGGCAACAACCTCAATAATCAAAACACAGGCACCAGTGATAAATACGGAGATTAGAAGTAAATTTTGTTTTAGAAATTTATTCATATATTTCAGTGATATTGTAACAGCTTGCAAACAAAAGAACCAAGGATGTACGTCCTTGGTCCTTTTGTTTATTGTGCCAGGG
>JBARNW010000118.1:0-3962 GCA_049641785.1 Minisyncoccia bacterium
GGCTTCATTTTCCCGTGCAAAACCCCAATCTCGAATTCAGGAAAAACATCCTCTGCGATTCTTTTTGCTTCAGATATGACTGATTTTGCGATAAGTGCAAGTTCTTTTTCGGGGTCTGGCTCATCAATACGTGGACAAATGATGTAAGCCTGGCGACCATTGTTTATTTCTGTACGAATATGCTCCTCCATTTTTTTGCGGCTACTCTTAGTTACGAGCTCAGTTTTTATTTTCAATCGCCCTGTTGGCATTTCGTCGAGAAGCGTGAGGTCGAGGTTGCCATAGATAGTTAGTGCAAGCGTGCGTGGGATAGGTGTCGCCGTCATCGAAAGAAAATGTGGAATGACCTCAGTTTCTTTTTTTGCAAGTTTGCCACGCTGTATTGTGCCAAAGCGATGTTGTTCATCTATAATAGCGAGCCCAAGGTTTTTGAACTTTATGTTTTTTTGAATGAGTGCATGGGTACCAATGAGGATTGGGAGCTTGCCCTCAGTAACCCATTTTAAAAGTTGTGCCTTCGATACAGAGGTCGAACCTATTGGGTCGAGCTTGGAAGGAAATTTTTTTGCACCACTGCCTGTGAGGATTCCAATTTCGATAGGGAGACCTTTGAAATATTCGATGAAGCTTTTGAAATGCTGTTCCGCAAGAATCTCAGTTGGAGCCATGTATGCAACCTGAAGATTCCCAAATTTATTATCTTTTGGGGCGCTAGTCGCTACAGCGTATGCGGCCGTTGCCGCAACAAATGTTTTCCCAGAGCCAACATCACCCTCAAGGAGTCGCGCCATCGGTACTCCTTTCTTAAAATCAGAAAAAATATCATTGAGTGCGTGGGTTTGTGATGCAGTTGGTTTGAAAGGGAAGCGTGCGGTGAATTGTGCGAGCGCTTTTGGCTCTGGCTCAATGATAAATCCGCTGTGTTCCTTCATGCTTGCCCTCTCCATTTGGCGCGCGAGCTGTATCATAAAAACTTCTTCAAATGCAAAACGCTTACGCGCTGATTTTGCGTCATTTTCTTTTTGTGGTGAGTGGATCCAAACAAGCGATGTTTTTAGTGATGGAAGATGATATCGTGAGAGAATTTCTTCTGGGATTGAGTCTGTAATGGCATCGAGTGTGCCGTTGCTAAATATTTTTTGAATGTGATGATAAATGAACCGTGATGTGATACCCTTTGTCTCTTGGTAGACCGGGTAAAAAGTCGCCACAGCTCCTTCGTGGAAAAGTGAGCCACTCGCATCAATGGGGAGCTCCTTTGTTTTTACAAGTTCTGGGTTTGCAAGATAAAGCGCGCCATTGCGTTCCTCTATGTGTCCAGAAAGTTTTACCACCATGTTTGGGGCAAGCATCTTTGCAATATACGCTTGATGAAACCACACACATTTGATATGCCCTGTGCTGTCCTCTACAACAGCCTCTGTTATGGGGATTTTTGTACGAAAACCTTTTGAAGTTTTTGATGAAACCACACGCCCATAGATAGTTACATCTTCATTTTTTACAATATTAGCAATATTCTTTATGTCTGCAATACTCGTGTATCTAACAGGAAAATAATAGAGCAGGTCCTCAACTATTGCGATTCCTAGTTTCGCAAGCCCAGTTTTTTGCAGTGGTGTAAGCCGAAAAATATCTGCGAGTTGAGTTGTTGGGAGTACGGCATCTGACGAACTCATTTTGTTTTAACAAGTAGCGCTAGTCCGAACGACATTGTTGCGATTGAGAGATCGCGAAAGACTACAGAGAATTCACTACTGTTGAACACAACAATAGAAACAAGCATAATTCCAGCAACGACAGGTGGAATAGGGTTGTTCCAAAATAGCACACCAAGTGCGACAAGGATTTCTATTGTGGAAAAAATTGGAAGAAATATTTCACTAGGCAGAATAGAGTCCACAAACGAAGGCACATATCCTATCCATTGAGACGGGTCAATGAAGGCCGAGATTGCAGGATAGATAAACGCAAAAGCGACTCCAAGCTTGAGCAGTAGAATTGCGTTTTTGCCGTAGGTTTCCATAAACCTATTCTACAATAATTTTCCCATACTTGCCCAATTGCATATGGTTGTGATATGCGTGAGTGCCAATTTTGTTGAATGTAAACGAGTACGAGCCACCTTTTATGACCGAAGTTTTTGCATCAAACTCCGGATAGAGTGTGTGGGTAGGATGTGGCGCCGACGCTATCCACATTTTTGTGTCGCTTTGATTTAGAAAAGTTACAACCGTACCAGTTTTTACAGTTAATTCTGCTGGCTTGAACCCATCGTTTGTGTACGTCACTGTAGTGGTAGTTGCACTGTTATTTGTTTCTGTAGGAACATCACGAAGTGAAGTTCCTACATTCACGAGAATTATCACAGTCAAAATAATAAGTATTACAACTCCTCCTAAAATATATTTATTCATGACATTCGTAGATATGTTAAGTCAAGTAATAGCCCCAAAACAGAACTACGTTAATTATACCACGTGGTTTTTATGTCAACTACATTACTTTACTCTGCTTCCCGGATCAGCTGGCGGGTTACTACAGCCTGAATCAGCAGATTCACGTCCTGGACGAAATCTGGACACGCGTCTTGGACGGAGACTTAACGCCTATTTCATTAAAGAACGCCTTATTATTTGGCTTGCGGCCGAGGAAACCTTTTACTAATTCAATTTCCTCCATACTCCCACCTTTTTCAAGAACCCATTTTTTGTAGTCGGCTCCAGTTTTTTTGTTCATGATGCCTTCCTTTTCAAAACGCGTAAACATATCAGCAGCGTAGACGTTTGACCAAAGGTAGCCATAGTAGCCCGCGTCGTAGCCGTCGAGATGTCCGAAGCCTGCGGGGAATATCGCATCTTTTGGCAAAATAATCCCCGTATGTTTTTTGATAAGGTCGCGATAAAGTTTTGCGGGTTCAGGCGGTTTATTTTTTGTGTGGATGGTGAGGTCAAAGATGCCAAGAATGAGCTGGCGCAGTATCCCGTACCGTAGCATATGTTTTTTGCTTGCGAGGAGGTTTTTTAAAAGTACTGAAGGGAGAGGCCTTCCAGTTTTATGATGTGCTGATAAAAGTGCGAGAGATTTTTTGTCCCATGCCCAATGCTCGAGCATTTGTGATGGTGCTTCCACAAAATCCCATGCAGTATGATACCCTGCTTGCGAACCAAAGTGCGCAGTTGTGAGTACATAGTGCATGATATGTCCAAATTCATGGAGGAATGTCTCGACTTCACCATGAGAGATAACTGATGCGTATTTTTTTGTTGGTTTGGGAAAGTTGGCTACCATTGTTGCAAATGGGGCCACATAGCTTGTTCCTTTAAATGAGGTATCGCGTCCGCTGACAATTCCAAATGCAGCCGCGTGCCCATACTTGCCTTCGCGAGGATAGAGGTCGAGCGCAAAATATGAAAGCACTTCGCCATTCTGTGTCTTTACTGCATAGATTGCGACATCAGTGTGCCAGAGCCGGAATCCTTTTTGTTTTTCAAACTGCACATTAAAGAGCGTTGAGTAAATTTTGAACGTTCCTTCGAGTACGCGTGCAAGAGGGAAGTATCCGCGCACCTCCTCGCTGTCGAGCTTAAACCGGCGCTTTTGAAGCTCGTGTCCATAATAAGCGATGTCATAAAATTGAAGTGCTGCATTTTTGTTGCCCGTCATTTCGCGTTTAATGTCGCGCAGTTCATTGATGTCGTGATTGCCAGCGCGCGCTACCTTTTTCAAAAGGTTGTTTTCAAAGGCAACTGCTCGGGCGCCAGACTTTGCCATGCGCAGTTCAGTCTTGTAATCGGCGTGTGTTTTGTATCCGAGAAGTTGTGCGTGCTCGATGCGAATTTTTAGCATTTCGGCGAGCACTCGCATGTTTTTTTGTCCGCCTTTTTGAAGAGCTTTTTCTGCGAGCTCCTTACGCTTCGTCTCATTTTCTGCAAGCTCCATAAATGGATGATAGTCTGGGT
>JBARNW010000127.1:0-2799 GCA_049641785.1 Minisyncoccia bacterium
ACCGCGAATACGCCAACATGCGCGCGAGCCGAGAAATGCTGTTATCTGCAATACAACTATCCGTAGCAAAAAAGATTTCTATTGATGACGAGATTGATGTTTTTGGGAGAGTTGGTGTTTATAATTATCAAATTGAAGCACTCGCCAGGAGACATTCATCTCAAAACAATTTGGTCTTTCCCTGGGGTAGTGTCGGCAGAGCAACGGCACCGATAGCAAGCATTGGGGTAGAAGCAAAGCCATTTCAGCATTTTTCATTTCGTGCCGAATATCAAAAAGCTGGATCGGCGACCTCAAGTTCACTTTCTGTTCTTTATAGGTTCGAGTAATGTAGTCCGTGTAGCATAATTAAATGACTGTCATTGGTGTTCCCAATGGTAGTCATTTTTTATTACTCCAATATTTGCTTTCTAAGTAGCGCAAGTTCGTCTCTTAAAATTGCTGCGGTTTCAAAGTCTAGCTCCTTCACAGCTTTGGACACCTCCTTCTCTTTGAGCTTAATTAGTTTTTGAGGATTTTTTGCAAAGACCTGCGCATCGATATCAAGATTTAATTTTACCGCTTTCATGTGATCGGTCTCTAGATGCTCTGTGATATCTTTGATTTGCTTGATGATAGTTTTTGGAGTAATACCGTGTTCCTTATTGTACGCAATCTGAATAGTGCGACGACGGTTTGTTTCCGAAACTGCGCGCTCAATAGAGCCTGTTATTTTTTCAGCGTAAAGAATTACTCTCCCATGAACATTACGGGCAGCACGACCAATAGTTTGTATGAGTGCCGTATCAGAACGTAAAAACCCTTCCTTATCTGCATCCAAAATACCAATTAGGGTTACCTCTGGTAGATCGAGCCCTTCACGGAGCAGGTTCACTCCTACGAGACAGTCAAAAGTCCCCCTGCGAAACTCAGTGAGAATTTGAATACGTTCAAGTGTTTTAATGTCACTATGTACATACTCAGCCTTAATCCCTTCCCCCTTTAGATACTCAGAAAGATCCTCAGCCATTTTTTTAGTGAGAGTAGTGGCAATGACTCGACCTCCATTTTTGACTGCAGTTTTTGTTTCAGTAATGAAGTCTTGGATTTGACCTTTGTATTTACCTTTCTCTAATATTGGACGAATTGAGATTTCAGGATCAATGAGCCCTGTTGGACGGATGACCTGTTCAACTACTTGCTCGCTGTTCTCCTTTTCGTAAACAGATGGTGTTGCTGATGTAAAAATCATTTGTCCGACACGCTCATGGAACTCCGTATCGCGTAGAGGGCGGTTATCCATAGCAGATGGTAATCGAAAACCAAATTCTACAAGAGTTTTTTTACGGGACTGATCTCCAGCGTACATGCCACCTATTTGTGGAATGGTTACGTGTGATTCATCTATAATAGTGAGAAAATCAGGCTTTCCGTCTTTCGTTCGTGGGAAATAGGAAAGGAGTGTGTCAGGCGCTGAACCTTCTATTCGACCCGACATGTGTCGCGAATAGTTTTCAATGCCGTTGCAATATCCAACCTCACGAATCATTGCGAGGTCGTAAGTAGTGCGACGCTTCAAACGTTCTGCTTCCAAAGGTTTCTCCTCCTTTTCAAATTTTTTGAGCTGCGTATCTAGCTCAGCCTTTATTTTTTTAATAGCGCGTGTTTTTTCTGCCTCATTAGTAATGAAATGTTTGGCAGGAAAAATAAAAATAGAATCCGGAGTATCTACAATTTTTTGCGAGACTGGGTCTACCTTGTTAATTGATTCAATCCCTTGAGCATTAAGTGTGATACTCCATACTATTTTTTCAGAAACTGGCATTATTTCAATAAGTGTTCCAATAGAACGAAATGTCCCAGGGGTAAGGTCTGCAATGGTGCGAGTGAAGTGAATGTTGATGAGCTTCATCATTAGCGCTTTGCGGTCAATTTTTTGCGCTGTAAAAAGCTTCATATTTTCTTTTTCATATTCTGCAGGCGAGCCGAGGCCGTAGATACATGATACTGATGCGACAATGATAACGTCCCTGCGTGTGAGGAGCGCTTGCGTTGATGCATGACGAAGTCTATCAATTTCCTCATTAATCTGCGCATCCTTTTCGATATAGGTATCGGTTGTCGGCATGTACGCTTCGGGTTGGTAGTAGTCGTAGTATGAAACAAAGTAATGCACCGCATTATTTGGAAAGAATTCCTTGTACTCTTGCGCTAGCTGCGCTGCGAGGGTTTTGTTGTGCGCGATGACGAGCGTAGGCTTACTCACAGAAGCGATGACATTCGCCATCGTAAAAGTTTTACCTGAACCAGTCACGCCAAGCAAGGTCTGCGCACGCATCCCTTTTTTAAGCCCAGTCAAAAGCTCCTTAATCGCCTTTGGCTGATCCCCTGCTGGTGGCCAATCAGATTTTAGATTAAATACGGACATGAGGTTGACAATATACCATAAAGTGGTAGTTTGAGGAAGGACTATCATAGGAGAAAATAAGATGAGTAAGCAAAGAAAAGACAACGTCTCACCTGCGCCCAGCCAATCTATCCTCAATAAGGATACGGTTGCGCAAAAACAAAAGAACCCATTTGTAATTAAACCCGGAGACGAGACTATTCACTCAATCAATCAACAAAACAAGGAAAGACGTGCGATGTCGGGTGGTGGTAGGTTTTACCAAAAGTAGATTAGGTAACAAAAAAAAGGGGGCGATTTATTTCGTCCCTTTTATTTTTTTATATAGTACCGCTTCAGAAAGTTTGTTTTGAGCGCATCGAATGTGTCGCCTAGAATCGCTTCTCGCATTTGGTCGACGAGAGAAACAAGGA
>JBARNW010000100.1:0-4459 GCA_049641785.1 Minisyncoccia bacterium
CTTTTGAGAGGTAGCCGAAGTTTGTAAGAGACGATTGATAGGTGCCAAGAATTGCCGCAAGACGCGCTTTTTTCAGGAGTGTTACTTCAGTGTCTTCTGCGCGCGCAACAACCTCTGAAAGATTGCAGAATTGTTTTGATTTTAGAATGATCTCACCGCACGGGTTCGTTCCACAGGTATCAAAATCCTTTTCAAGAGTTTTCCATCTTCGTGCGGGAACCTGTTTTGATATGCCACCACGATTAAAGATTCCTCTCTCGCCAGATGCGCCTTTTATCAAAGAGACCCATTCATCGAGGAGTTCTGTGCTAGATGGTTTTTGCCAATAGACCGCAGAGTTGTTTGCCATCATACGCTGTGGGTCGGTAAGATAAAACTGTCCATCTTTTGCGCATCGCATGTCGTGGTCATCAAGATCAGAAAGTGAAATAAGTGCGCTTCTGCGTACCCCGCCTGAAACTACAACCTCACCAATCTTGCAAATAATGTCGTGCAGGTCGAGATTTGAGAGACGGCGTCCTTGTTTCCTTAAAATACGCTCACGGGAGAAATCTATGAGAGAAACGAGTGGTTCTGGCCCAGAACTACGACCTCCCATCGTAATGAGTCGCGCCCCAGCAGGACGAAGTTTTGAATAATCAAACTTAACATCTGCTCCGCTGAACCATGTATTCATACCAAGCACATACGCATCGGCCCAACCCTCTTTACTATCAACGACGGTATGTGTTGGCAAAATTTTACCAGTCTGCTTCTTGATCAACGGAAACATTTGCGCGTTCTGACTCTCAATAGAATACCCGACACCGGTGCCACACATAAGCAAATACATTATCTCCCCCAAGTCTTGCGTACAAGATGGGGCAATGAATGAGCAATTGTAGCCCGTTACATTTGTCTTACGCGCTGCATCCCCAGCGCTCCACAAGAGCCGCATTGACGGCATTACCTCTTGCTTTAAAATAGCCTCGCGTATTTCACCGTATTCCTTTTCAGAAAGCTTTGTGCCAAGATTTTCCTTCATAAACGACACATAGCGTTCTACTGTTTCGATCCACGTCTCACGGCGGCCATCGTTTGGCAACCAACGCGAATATGTGCGATAGTAGACAAACTCTGACATAGGATTACGGAAGTATTTCTTACCTTCTGCCACAAGTTTTTTAACCTCCTCTGGAATATCCCCCATTTCTTCGCGTGAACGAGCGCGTTCCTCACGATATAATATGTATGCCTTTGCAGTTTTAACAAATTCTTCCAAAATAAGCTCTTTTTCAACGATATCCTGAATCCCCTCCACTGTTGGAACAAAATCTTTTACCAATTTCGATATTCTTTTAAGCTCGGATTCTACCTTACGAGCAATATACTCCGCCTCCTTTCGTTCGCCTTCGCCTGTTGAACGCATCGCCTTATAAACGGCGTTTACAATATGTTCAATATCATATGGAGACACACTACCATCACGCTTGCGAACATTTACAATGGGGTTTTTCTTTATTTCCGTGTTGGTTTTTTTTGCTTGTTTGGTACTCTTTTGCATACAATACTATTGAAATTAATAAATTGATAAATTACAACATCTTTGTTGGTTTATTGTACTCTAAAAAAATTTTTTTCAATAGATAAACAACACCCCAAAAACATAATTTGTGGAATGTAAACCCACACTCTATGAAACAGCGAATTTATCTGGTAATTTTGATTGTGTTTCCAATTTTTAGGTTATGTTCTGAAAAAAAACCTGCCGTAGCCTCTAGTACAAACTTTGCTTTTAAGCTCGGAATATATACCCTTGGATACGAATCTGGCGATACTCTTTCCCAAACATCAACAATCTGATAATTTTCGTCAAACCAGATAATATCAATAGGAAAATACATATCCTTCATCCAAAAACCATGTAGGCCAGGTTCCGCAAATACAAATAGCGCACCTTCGTTACGATCAAGACTTTTTTGCCCGCTCAGTCCTTTTGCGCGAAGTGTAGCAGTATCTGCAACAAACACTGAGATTTCTTCACCCGCGATAAATACCTTTGATTTATATGGTTTCTTTGTATATACAGAAAGCATCGCAGTGGCCAAAATAGCCACTGCGATGCTTGTATACAGCGCCGACAACAAGATTTTACCTAGTAACGACACTTGTGTCATCAGGAAGTTTATCTGTCAAAATCTTGCATCATAATCTCATTTCTATTAATTTCTTGTTCGAGGTTATCGATATCCGAATCATCAATATCATCATTCTCATTATCATCGTTATTGATATCCATCATTGTAGGAGCACCCATTACTCCTGCCCGAAAGTCGTCATTCATCTCTTGAGCAGCCTCGAGGGCACGCTCAGCTTCTTTGGACATCATTTTTGCTGCGTCAAAATCACCGCGCATCATCGCCTCTTCTGCTTGCTTCATTAATTGCTCTGACGCCTGTGACGGTACTTGCCCAGCAACTCCAGTGAAATTTGTGCGAAGTCGCATTGCTTGCTCAAAATGCTTCTCTGCTGACATTTCCTTGCCCATTATTTCTTCAAAAATCTCTCGCTCATCGTCAAGCTCGGTATCAAGGTCACTCTCTTCTTTAGTTGCTTCCTGTTTTTCTTTTGTGATAGCGCTCAGTGCTTCAAGTAAACCCTTAAGCTGTGGGGCTTCCGAATCTGTGAGTCTGCCAAGTTTTGCTTGGATCACCTCCTCTGCTCGAGAAGACTTCTCTTTGTGTGCTTTGAAGATTCCCTTTAACGCCTCGCGGGAAACGTCGAGTTCATCGTCGAGTTCACGAGCTAGGTCTGCAACATCCGCGCCACTTTCTTTCTCACTCTTTACTAACGTTGCTGCCTCAGCAATACGCTTGTCAAAATCAGCTTTGGCATCTGCCACGTCATCGAGTTTCGACTCTGGCTTTTTGAGTACTTCGCTCATTTCTGCTACACGCTCCTTAGCGTATTCGATATGCTTACGAGCCTTTTTTTCTTTATTAAATGTGAATGCCACATTGAGTGCCTCACTAAAACGATCAATGAAGTAGAGGAAGTCCCCAGGAGCAAGGCCGGCGTCAGCAACTTGTGCTACCAAGGTCGCGGTGGTCGGTGTCGGAACAACTGCAACTGTTTCAGTTGCCGCAGTTTGCGCAAATGACACAAATGGAGTCATCATGAACATAATTCCTACAATAATTATTTTTTTCATATTAAGTTAAATTATAAATTATTAAACCTATTCCTATTATCTTACGTTTAATTGTAACATTAGGGTGAACCCCTTACAATAGAAGACTGTCTGCGGTGGAAAATCTTACAACTAGCCTAACAATAAAAAAAACCGCTCATTGAGCGGTTTTTTTTATTGCCTGGGCTAGTTTCCCATACGGCGGTTTCCACCACCAAACTCACGACGAGGTGCGCGTTCCTCAAGAGGACGTGCTTCGTTTACCGTAAGTGTGCGGCCCTGGAAATCCTTGCCATTCATTTCTGAGACTGCCTTGTCAGCATCAGCATCATTAGCCATTTCAATGAAACCAAAACCCTTCGAGCGACCAGTCATCTTGTCGATGATGATTGCTGAAGAAGTAACGGGGCCAATTTCTGCAAACGCTGCCTTGAGATCGTCCTCAGTCGTTGAGTAAGGAATCCCTCCTACATACAATTTCTTTGCCATAATCTTTTGCTTATTGCTTAATTCTAAATTTCTCGTAAGATGACCGTTTCCCTCGCCCTCTCATCTCGATAGAATCAAGCAAGCACTGAGTGAAAACTTCTTACAAGCTAAGGGTACCACGAGCACAATAAAAGTACAATAATTTGTAAGACTGGCTGTGGATAATGCGCACAAGTCCGTAAAGTCAAAAGTGTTTATGGCCGAGCCACGAAATCAGCTGATTCGAAGTCAAAAGTGAATGCAAGCGCACCCGCTTTAGAATCAGCTGATTTGGGGCTTGGCCCTAAGACTTTATAGACTTTCGACTTTTTGACTGGTTCTTCCTAATTCTTTCTAAACGCTTTCACTCGATCGGCATCAGTTAAAAATTGCTTGCGTAGACGCACTGATTTTGGAGTAATTTCCAAATATTCCTCCTCGGTCATTGTCTCGAGTCCCCGTTCGATAGTAAGGTCAAACGGTGGGGTGAGAGTGATAGCCTCATCAGTACCAGACGAACGCATGTTGGAAAGCTGCTTCCCTTTGGTAGGATTCACCGTCATCTCGTCTCCCTTTGAGGTGTTACCAATAACCTGACCCTCATACACCTCTACAGCAGGCCCAATGTAGAGAGTACCGCGATCTTGAAGATTGTAGAGTGAAAAACCGAGGGCTTTACCTGAGGCCATTGAAACCATTGACCCAGCTGCTCGCTTTACAATCTCTCCTGCATGCTCACGAAACTCAACGAAACGGCTAGAGAGAATGCCGTCGCCCTTAGTATCTACTACGAATTGTCCGCGATATCCAAGAAGTCCACGC
>JBARNW010000149.1:0-7211 GCA_049641785.1 Minisyncoccia bacterium
AGCTTAATCTGTTTCTTCATTACTACAACTACCAAAAGAGGCACCGTGGCTTAGGAATGGAGGGAAGAACCCCTATTCAAAAGCTAGAAGAGTGCGCGAGTGTAAACTTGACGCTGCAATGCTACAACCTTTGACAAAAAACTCTTCATGAATGATTGTTTTACAACCACATCTTTTATTATGTAACTATTTTCCTCTTCAAATTCTATTCCTTGCATGCATTTGATTATACACCACTACAATATTTCGTAAAGATAGAGTGTTGCGGATAAAGCTTTTTCTTGAGAAAAGTCGCCAATAATTTTCTCACGAAGCGCCATACCGAGTGATGTGCGTATGGTAGGGGACTCAAATATTTTTTTTATCGCCTCAGCAAGTCCTTTTGAATCGCGCGGCTGTATAAGCATCCCTGTTTTACCTTCCTCAATAATTTCTGGGATCCCGCCTACATTGGAAGCAACGACAGGAAGCCCAGCATAGCCAGCCTCAAGAATAACCAGGCCAAGAGCTTCTGTAATAGACGGAAGAATAAATACATCAAAAGCCGGTAAAAATCTAGCTGCATCTTCCACGAACCCTACTAAAAACACACGCCCCTGAAGCCCATAGTGCTTTACAAGCCCCTCTAGCCGTTCTTTTTCGTCACCACCACCAAGTACGAAGTAGTGTAGCCTCGAGTCTATTTGGGCGATCCCCGCAAACGCTTCAATGGCATATTGAATCCCTTTACTTTTGTGGAGCTCGGCAATAGTTCCAAGAATAAAAGCGTCTGGCATAGGTATTGCGTTAGTAAGCGCAAAAAGCTTTTCGCGAGCGATTTCTTTTATGTAGAACTCAGGCTCTTTTATTCCATTTTTAATAACTACAACCTTATTGTTTGTTAGTGGCCAGTTTTTCGTGTCGTTTTTCACTGCATCAGAAACGGCAATAGTTTTGTGTGAAAGAAGAATTGTAATCCATGAGAAAAATTTGATGATAATGCGTTGGAGGCGCCCACGCTCTTCATTAAACGCCCAGCCGTGTGCTGTAAATATTATTTTTGGGACATGCGCCAGGCGCGCAGCGAGTGTGCCAACACCACCAGCTTTTGCGCTGTTTAAATGCACAACGTCTGGTTTTTCATTACGAAAAATTGAAAGTAACTCAAGGAAAGCCGATAAGTCGCTCGCTGTGTTTAGGTCTCGCGTTAGAGAAGAAATCTGCAGAACACGGATACCTTTTTCCTGGAGCTTCTGAATTAGCAACCCAGACCCTCCAAGAGCGACAGCAACGTCAAATTTGTCTTTTGGCATACTTGTAGCAAGGTCGTAGACGTACTTCTGCGCTCCGCCGAAATTTGATTTTGTTATAATAAATAAAATTTTCTTTTTCATGAATGGTAAATTATAGCACTGGCGTGGCGAGGAGGGGGGTCGGGGGAACGGGCGTGCCCCCGTGAAGGAAAACAGGCGAAGCCGTTAGAAACCGTGGGTTTCTAAGGAGGTGCTTCAGCCCTGACGCTTCGCCAAAGTTTGACTTGGTAATTACAAAAAGAACCTTTGTTTTATTTGGATTATTGTTCACGGTCCTGGAATTATAACCCATTTATGCTAGGATGTTTAGGTTATGGAAATCTTTAACAGGCGCGAACCCATCATATTGTTTGCTGGGGACTTGCTCGCATTTTCTATGGCGCTCTGGCTTGCTCTGGCGATTCGTTATGGAGCAATACCATCTGGGAATCTGCTTGCAACACACTGGGCGCCATTTTCCTTCCTATTTCTGCTATGGACGTTTGTTTTCTTTGTTGCTGGGCTCTACGAAAAGCATACACTCGTTTTCAAGGGCAAACTTCCGTCACTCATTTTAAACACACAGGTTGCGAACAGTCTCCTTGCCGTCGTGTTCTTTTATTTGATTCCTTCGTTTGGCATAACCCCAAAAATAGTTCTGGCTGTGTATCTTGTTGTCTCTTTTTTGCTTATTGTTTTTTGGCGCGTGTCATTGGTCCCTCATTTCGGGTTTCGTAATCGTGAAAATGCAATTTTGATCGGGGCCAACAGTGTTACAGACCGCACATCAACGGACACTGCCCCGGGGGCACTTGCAGGTTCAGAGATGCAGGAATTAAAAAATGAAGTTAATGGAAACGAGCGCTACAACCTCTTTTTTGTTTCGTCTGTGAATCTAAACCAGCTTGACGGAATCGCGTTTCAAGAGGAGGTCATCGAAAAAGTGTATAGCGAGGGGGTCACATCGATTGTTATTGATTTAAAACACGAAAAGGCAGATACGATCTTACCATCACTCTATAATCTTATTTTTTCAAACGTGCGTTTTTTGGATATGTATAAAGTTTATGAGGAAGTTTTTGACCGCATTCCGCTTTCGCTCGTTGGGTATAATTGGTTTCTTGAAAATATTTCATTTTCGCCGCACACGATGTACGATACGCTAAAGAGAATGATGGATGTCGTGATTGCGGGTGCGTTAGGTGCGTTGTCTTTGCTTCTGTATCCATTTGTCATGCTTGCTATCAAGCTCGAGGATGGTGGCCCGATTTTCATAACCCAGGAACGCATAGGGGAAGGGAACCGCATTATTCGGCTTTGGAAATTTCGTAGCATGCGTGGGAGTGATAGTGGGAAATGGGTGACCGAGGGGGACGACCGAATTACACGCACTGGCCGAATTTTGCGCAGAAGCCGTATAGACGAGCTTCCTCAACTTTGGAATGTTGTTCGTGGGGATATTTCACTCATCGGACCACGCCCAGACATTGTTGCTATGGGAAAGAAGCTTGCACAAGAGCTTCCGTATTACACAGTGCGTAACCTCATCAAGCCTGGTCTTTCAGGGTGGGCGCAGATCAAGCAGGATATTGCTCCGCAGTCTCTCGAGGAGACACGCGAACGTCTCGCGTATGATCTATATTACTTAAAGAATCGCTCATTTATTTTGGATCTTATTATTTCGCTCAAAACGGTAAAGACACTACTCTCAAGAACTGGAAAATAATTTACATAGGACCGCCCTATGTACTCTATGTACTTGGGGTAAGAGGCTTGCAAATTTTGTATTTTCGTGTTATCGTTAAAGTTAGAAACAGCGAGAGCTTTTCTGATTTTTTGTACTTTCATTAACTAAAACAAGGAGGACGATATGCAAAAGCCAGAAGGTGTCAGATTTTCTGCGGCAAAAAAGGCAGAACGGACAGTTGCTCTCAGTAGCCTTGGTCCAGGAAGCGCCTTTCGTATCCCAGGACAGAGCTTCGAAGAAGCAGTAGGTGGCGATGATGTAGGGGGATGTTTCTATCACGTAGCCGGCCAGAAAAAAGATGGCTTGGTGCCAGTCGTGTCATTTGACTGGATGGTGGAAAGAAAGCTCCCAGAAGAGACGCTGGTGCACTCGCACAGCATCGAGATCAGCATTCATCCGTGTCAGCTTGTGTAAAAAACAGCAGGTACTTTACAAAAAGCCCCACATAATGGGGCTTTTCTTTTTTTTTAAATAATTATGGTAGAGTGTTGATATATGGAAAAAGGATTAACTATGTTTATCACCGGCGGTGCGGGGTACGTCGGCGCAATGCTCGCAGAGCAGTTTTCAAAGCGTCCTGACGTAAAGGAGATAATTTGTCTCGACAAGGAGCCAGAGCCAGAAATTTTTCTTACTAACCCAAAGATCTCATGGGTCTCTGCAAACACCTCCGACGACACCTGGCAGGAAAAAGTACGCGCAAAAAATCCTGACATCGTGGTGCATACTGCTTGGCAGATTCGCGAAATGTATGGAGACAAGGAGAAACAATGGAAGTGGAACGTGGACGGCTCGCAAGCAATTTTTAATTTTGCGTTTTCTTTACCAAGTGTGAAGAAACTTATTTATTTTTCCACTGTGGCTTCATACGGCTCATACCCCGACAACACCATTGATTATTTTTTCACAGAAGCAGAGCCGTTTAGAAAGACCGACTACTTGTATGCTGAGGAAAAGCGCATCGTCGAGGAGAATCTCGAAAAGACTTACAAGAAATCCAAAGAGGAAGCTAAGGTAGAAACTCAGGTGTTCATCATTCGTCCCGCTGCCATCACCGGCCCGCGCGGACGCTACGCGCGCATTCGTTTTGGGCTACAATCGGCGCTCTCCGGGTCTCTAAAAGGCCAGAAATCATTTGTGTATGATATGGTGTCGCTCATGGTTTCTTGGGTGCCAGTCACTCCAAAATGGCTTCGTCAATATGTGCACGAGGATGATATTACCGATATGGTGGGGCTATTTTCATTCAACAATCTCAAGGGCGATTATGAAGTATTTAATGCCGCACCTCCTGGCCCCGCAGTGCTTGGACCAGATATGGCAAAGGCGGTAGGGAAAAGGATGCTTCCGATACAGCCATGGATGGCGCGTTTGGCATTTTTTTGGTTCTGGCATATCACCCGCGGTCGTATCCCCACATCAAAGGGTAGCTGGAAGGGGTACTCATACCCAATAGCAGTAGATGGGTCAAAAATTACAAAACAGTACGGGCTCAAATATAAATACGAATCTGGAGAGGCTTTTGTAAAAACTTCAGGGCGTTATGAAGCAGACGCGCTTCAAGGGAAGGCATAAGAGTTTTTCATTAGTTTCCACGATGGCCGTCCTTGGGGAAAAGAAGTTTGACCTCTAAAATAACAATATGAACGAAACAGTATTCAATTTCTTTTATGGTTTTGCGCACAAGAGCTCTGCTCTAGACTTCTGTATTCGTTTTTTTGCCGAGTGGTACGGACTGATTATTCTTTTAGTACTTTTCATTTATCTTTTCAAACATCGCGACGACCCAAAGAAAGGCGTGAGAGATCTTTTTGTTGTTGGCGCCACGGCTATGAGTGCCTGGTTCATCGCGCATTTTTTTAAAGATGTCTTCAGTACGCTTCGTCCGTTTGATGCTGTGGCTTCAATAAAACCTCTCGTTGTAGAAAGTGGTTATGCATTTCCATCTGGCCATGCAACATTTTTTATGGCTCTCGCATCATCACTTTGGTTTTATCACAAACACCTCGCGGTGTTCTTTGGTATTTCCGCCGTGCTCATCGGTATTGCGCGCATCTCCGCGGGTATTCATTGGCCAATCGATATCCTTGCTGGACTTTTTCTTGGGTATGCAATAGGTACGACACTCCACGACCTCATTTCTTCGATTACTAGCAAGATCTACCCTCCGTCAAAACCTCCTATTGCAAAGTAGGTAAAAAAGGGTATACTTTTGGCTATTATGTGGAAAACACGCATCGGGGCATTACTTCTTTTGATTATTGGCGCAGGAATTGGGTATTTTATTTATGCTTCGGAGCCAAAGCTTCATGAAGGCAAAACTGTTCTCGGGCAAGCATTTGCAGAAAAGTTCCCATTTAAGCTAGGGCTCGACCTCTCTGGGGGAGTTCAACTTGTGTATCAAGCAGATGTCTCGTCTATAAAACCAGGCGAGGTGAAAAACGCTATGGATGCGCTTCGTGATGTTATCGAGCGTCGCATCAACACATTCGGTGTTTCTGAGCCTATTGTTCAGATTGAAGAAAAAGGCGGTATCACTGGTCCTGTGGAAGAGCGTCTTATAGTTGAGCTACCAGGTGTTACTGATGTGAAGATGGCTGTTGATATGATAGGACAGACACCAAAGCTCGAGTTTATGGAAGAGCGTTCAAAAGAAGAGCTTGGTGCGTATAACAAAGCAGTCGAGAAGTTCAACGCAGACAAGGAGGCAGGGAACCCACTCGTTATTTCAGCGGAGCTTCTTGCTGGACCATATGTGGCAACAGAGCTCAACGGCCGTTTCCTCGAGCGCGCAGTTTTAGAGTTTGATCAAACAACACGCGAGCCAATAGTGTCTATTGTTTTCAATAAGCAGGGTTCAGATATGTTTGCGGAGCTTACAAAGGAAAATGTAGGCAAGACAATTGCTATTTATCTCGATCGCGAGCTTGGCAACCCTGATCCAATTTCTGCACCAGTCGTGAGGGAGGCGATTCTAGGAGGGAAGGCGCAGATTACTGGAAAGTTTACAGCACAGGAAGCAAAAACACTCGTGGGCCGCTTAAACTCTGGCGCGCTCCCAGTCGACAAGCTTGACCTTCTTTCTACACAAACAATTTCAGCGCCACTTGGCGCGCAGGCGCTCATGGCAGGCGTATGGGCAGGAGTGTGGGGGCTTGTTATTGTCGCTGGATTCCTTATTCTATGGTACCGTCTACCTGGCTTGGTTTCTGTGGTTGCGCTTGCGATTTATGTCGTGATAATGCTCGCGCTATTCAAGTTTATGGGTGTTACTCTTACCGCGGCTGGCATCGCTGGCTTCATTCTCTCGATGGGTATGGCGGTCGATGCGAATATCCTTATTTTCGAGCGCACAAAAGAAGAGCTTCGCAAGGGGCACGGTGTGCACGATGCTATTCGTGAGGGGTTTGCTCGCGCATGGACATCTATTCGTGACTCAAATATTTCGAGCATCATCACAGCAGTCATTCTTTTCTGGTTTGGCACCAGCTTGATCAAGGGTTTTGCGCTTACGTTTGGCCTGGGTGTTATTATCTCAATGTTCACAGCGATTTCTATCTCGCGCACGCTTCTTTTTGCGTTGCCATTTAGCGGACACGGAGGAGTAGTACGAGCTCTGTTCGGTAGCGGCTTCTTTAAACTAAAATAATATGTTCATAGTAAAATATAGAAAAATTTTCTTCATCATTTCAATCATCACGATTGCTCTTTCGTTCTACGCAATGGCAACAAAAGGATTTAATGCTGGCATTGACTTCAAAGGAGGCTCGATTATTGAAGTGTCGTATGACAAGCGCCCTGATATTGAGACACTTACTACCGCTTTAAACACAGCTGGTTTCGAAGGAGCGCGTATTCAAATGGCAGGGGATAATGATGTAATGATAAAGACTCGCGCACTATCAGAAGTAGACCGCCAAAACCTCACAAGCACTCTCGCATTTAAAGACCTCAAGATGGAAGAGAAAAAGTTTAGCTCAATTGGGCCAACGGTTGGGGCTGAGCTTCGTGTAAAGGCGTGGTATGCGATCATTCTCGTTATTCTTGGCATTGTAATCTTTATTGCGTATGCATTCCGCCATGTGTCGGAACCAATTTCTTCTTGGAAATATGGGATGATTACAACTGCTACACTTCTGCACGATATCATTGTTCCAGCAGGCGTGTTCGTATGGCTTGGTAAGGAGGTGGAC
>JBARNW010000153.1:0-3843 GCA_049641785.1 Minisyncoccia bacterium
GGAAAATATTACGCGGGATTAATCTTTTAATTATGCGCAAAATATTTTCCATATTATTTTCCTAATAGTTTTAAAGCTTCCTTGATGCGTGAGCCGGTGCCTTTTATATCAGTAGGTATTTTTTTAAGAGTCTCTCTGGCAGAGCGTTCGGAATACCCGAGCGCCACGAGCCCTTCTATTGCGTCACGTTCGTCTCCCAGCATTGTTCCACCAGTCTCACTTTCGTGCCCGCCTAGCTTGTCGCGTAGCTCGAGGATAATTTTTTGAGCACTCTTCGAACCAATACCAGAAACTTTTGTGAGAGCGCCAATATCACCCATGGCGATTGCTTCCTTTAGATGGTCGACTGGCGCTACGTTTAAAATACCTAGGGCCCCCTTTGGGCCGATACCAGAGACACTGATGAGCATTTCAAAAAAATCCAATTCGACTTGGTTTTGGAAACCGTACAGGTCTAGAGCATCCTCACGCACAGCTGTGTGTATCCAAAGAGACATATCCTTGCCGACATTTTTCCGAAGCGTTTGAAGCGTGTCTACTGCCAAGCGGACCTTATAGCCGACGCCGTTAGTTTCTATGACCACATATCGGTCGCCTGCAAAGAGGATTGTGCCAGAAAGATGAGCGATCATACTCACATATTACACGGAATGCTCCCCCTTGCAAAATATAGGAAATGGTATATAATGCAACGAATATGCCAATTATCAAATCAGCAAAACGCAATATCCGTGGCTCTGCGCGCAAGGCCGTTTATAACGCTCGTCGCAGTAAGGCGATGAAGGAGGTTGTAAAGGAAGTACGCACACTCGTTTCTGCAAAGGATAAAAAATCAGCAGAAACCCTTCTTTCAAAGGCCTACAAGGCAATAGATAAGGCAGCAAAGGGTAACACTATTAAGAAAAATGCTGCATCACGAAAAAAGTCTCGTCTTGCTAAAGCAATCAAGAAAATAGCGTAAGAGCTAATTTCCAAAAACCCCCTCTCAACTAGTTGAGCCGGGGTTTTTTTGTTATTATCATCTGGATGAATAATTTTTCTCCAAATGAAGCAATGAAGCATATAGAGGATGGCAATGTTGTTGTTATTGACGTTAGAACTCCAGCAGAGTTTGAGAGTGGTCATATAGGTGGTGCCTTGAATATTAATATTGGCTCGATGTCGTTTGCTGATAAGCTAAACGAGCTTGATAAGAATGAAAAATATATAATTAATTGCCAAATGGGGGGGCGGTCGGCCCGCGCAACAGCTCTTATGTTAGAGCTTGGTTTCAAAAATGTGGCGAATCTTGAAGGGGGGATTACCGCGTGGAAAGGGGGTGGATTTTCAGTGAAGGTTGGGTAAATTACTTATTGTGCGTGGTCTCAAGTCACTAAATCTCTTCGAATGATTACATTCTCATAGACGTAAGTGCTCGCGACCCCGGCTCGCCATTTTGTCTACTGACAAAATATTGCTGCGCCTAGCACAACAGCCCGCAAGCAAAGCAGCTTGCTTGCTAAAACACAAAAACACCTGAACAAGTTCAGGTGTTTTTGTGTTTTACTGTTGTGCTCTCGGTAGGAATCGAACCTACATCGCAAGCTCCGCAAGCTAGCATCCTATCCATTGAACGACGAGAGCGTATTTAGTTTCACATTGCCCCGCTTAAATGTAGCTTTTAGCGGGAACAAACAGTGGACACAGCGGATATCTAACAATCAGCACTCTACCACAAAAACACAAAAAAGCAAAAATTATATGAACGGCTTGATTAGAAACCAATTCTACGCATTACACGCTCAGGGAATGGCTCAACTTGGTACTCCTCTGGGATCATGTGAGACAAAATTTGGTGTACCTCATCAATCACATCGTCGTCGAGAGGTATAGCAATATGAGGCATAAGTGGTTTTTTTGAAGTAAGGAGGATTTTTGGACCGTGTTGGTACTTTAAATCTTCGCTTCTCTCGAGTATCCAAAAAGACTCAAGTGTTTCCCATGGGTAAAGAGTTTCCCCAGCTCGGATACCTTTTTTTGAAATTTTATACTCAAGTATTCTTGGTTCGTGCTTTGCGTGCATGAGAAGCGTTCCCATACCAATAAGTATAATAATAGAAAGTAACGTATTCCCAACAATTACAAAAGCAACCGCGAGAGATACAGAAATAATACCAACCGCCCAATACCAATCTGCGCCGTGGTCGTGGTCTTCGTACTCAGGCGCAGTCCATGATATTTTGTGATCATTGTTACTCATAGTGATAGTGTAGCAGGCGAACACATCGTGCGCAATTGTCACACTTGCGGTATGATATTATCCAATGAATGATATTACTATTTTTGTTGCGTTTGGAGCAGGGCTAGTTTCTTTTCTTGCCCCGTGCGTGTTGCCACTAGTACCAGGGTTTCTCGCGTATCTCGGGGGCATTGCTCTTGAAGAGAAAACGCCAAGCGCGTTAGTATCACGTTTCGCGATGTTTCATGCAAGCCTATTTTTTGTGCTTGGTTTTACTGCTGTATTTGCAATTTTGGGCCTCATCCTACATGGGGCGCTTGTCCAGGCTGGCCCCGAGTTGCAGATATTTATAGCGCGTTTTGGTGGAGCGATAGTTATTTTCTTTGGGCTTTATTTAATGGGGCTTGTAAGACTGTCTTTTCTTGAACGACCACACAAGATGTCAGTTCATAAAAAGTTTTCTTCACGCGCACTTACTTCGTTTGTGTTTGGTTCTGCTTTTGCTGCCGGGTGGACGCCATGTGTTGGTGCGGCGCTTGGTGCGATCCTTGGTCTTGCAACACTTGCACCAGCAAAAACATTCTTTTTACTTATCGCGTACGCGGTTGGTCTCGGAGTACCGTTTTTAATCATTGGCGCATTCGCAGGCGAGATCGAGAGATATTTTGCACGTAGCTTTGCTTGGGTGCAGTATGTAAATATTTTGTTTGGTGGAGTGCTGGTATGGCTTGGTGCGCTAGCTTTTACTCAAAATTTGTCGATATGTCGCGATGTGTTTTGGAGCTTTCCTTTTTAGAAAGTATTCATGACTTGATAATTTTAGTAAAAGACTTCTCTTGTTCCATTTATAAAAAAGCCACCTTTTACGGTGGCTTTTGGTGTAGTGTAGAAATTAATGGTTGAGATAGTAGATACTGTCTACGGTCCACACATTATTTTCTAAACGAAGGAGCGCAATATTATTGAATGATAATTCAAACAATGGAGCATTTTTTTGCATGAGGTAGCTCCAGATAGCATTAAATTTTGCTGAGTCAAAATTTTTTGCAATAGTAATGTGGAGATTCTTCAGAGGTTCATGTTCGCCATACGATAAATTGGGAAGCTTTTTAATGGCGTTTTGCACGTCCCACACAACAGTAGATAGTATCTCGTTGAGTGAAACGTCAAGAAATACCACTCTTTTATCAAAGCATCCGAAGTTTTGAATAGTAAATGACGGGGCGTAGTGTGTCGAAGCAAACTCCCGAAGAACTTCTTTTATTTCGGTTACATCAATTACGACAAACGGCGCCTTAATCGTGATGTGTGTTGGGAATAGCCCAATGCCTGTATTTAGTTCAAAACGCTCCGAAATTTCATTGACGAGTGAGTGGTGGTATTTTGCAACCGAGTCGTCTAAAAGGTAGGCAATAAAGTAGCGCATGGTATCCTCCTTGGTTATTTGTACTGTGCTATTTATACACTATTCCCATGTGGCACTCTTGTCAAACAGTTAGCCTATCCGCAAAAGTAAAAAGTGGCCCGACAGAAGTCGGACCACTTTTTACTTTTGCGGATAGGGTGAGATTCGAACTCACGGTCCACTTTCGAGGACGACGGTTTTCAAGACCGCTGCCTTAGAC
>JBARNW010000154.1:0-1811 GCA_049641785.1 Minisyncoccia bacterium
GTCTAACCCTGTGGCTTCAATATCTGCAACTATCATGTCAGCTAATCATATCACAAATCCAATTACCCCACCTACTTAGTAATTTGATGTTTAAAGTGAAGAGAATTGTTTACTCACCTTACCTGTCGCTAGAATTTTTTCTGTAAAACCGATGGTTTCCTTGGAGAACCAATCATTCGCTACATATCGCTCAAGATCCTCTACTGTGTGTGCGTCTGAACCACCAAGGGCGAGTAGTTCATACTTTTTTGCCATCTCGCGAAGCGCGTCACGTTCTGTGTTCATATCTGCCTCACCAGTTGTTCCATATTCGCGAAGGCCATACACAACCTCAACTCCATCAAGACGTTTCTCAGAGAGCAGGCGCTCAAGCACGTGAAGTGGCATTTTTTGTCGAACCGTAAAATAGTGCGCCAATATAGCCACCCCGCCAGACTCGCGAATAAGTTTTACTGATTCATCGAGATCTGGCATGTATTCGTGCTCCGCATACCCATTTCGAAACGCATTTGGTGTAAGAAAAAGCGCGTATGGGTAGTTGTTCTCCCCTTTTTGCATCATACGTGTGTATTGTTCCTGGATTGCAGGATTAATGGAGGATTCTGTGGCCATCTCTATACGAATTTTTTCGATTACAACATTGTTCTCTGGGTATTTTTTAATAGCTTGAACTATGTGCGGCCTGCCGACAGACTCCCCTCCTGACATTTCAAGACAGTCGGTTTCTGTAATCTTAAATCCTAGGTTTTGAAGATTATCAACAATCTTCCTCATTCTTGTTATTCGAGCATCTTGTGCTAGTTTGCAGTGAGCAAGAAGCTCCTTGTTTTTTGGGTTAACAAAAAGTCCTATAATGTGCATCGCGCCTGTCTCTGGACCAAGCTCTATTGGTAGATTTGCTGTAATTTCAATACCTACCACCCACTTTGTTTTTTCCTCTCGAAGTGTTTCAAGTTCGGAAATTATTGTATCTGTTGGTACAGAATCGTGGTCTGTGAATGCGACAACAGAAATACCGAGCGTTTGAGCCAATTCAAACATTTCACGATGAGACAGTTTTCCGTCAGAAAGTGTCGTATGTGTGTGAAGTGATTCAATTGATGACATAAGAATTAGTTTAGCATGCCTAGAGACCTTTGCATGTTGCCGATGGTGTATACCCTCTAGCCTCCGCCTCCGCCTTTGATGTGAAATGTATTATATTTGCTTGAGCTATTTTTTGTACGCCAGTGCACCAAGGATAATAATACTTCGTACCATTTTTTGATCCAACGAGTTGGTCTCCTGCTGAATTTATGATACTAGCAGCTTGTCCGCCTGCTAGTGCTTTTTGATAGGAAGTCTCCTTGGTAGCTTCTGTAATATTTTCAAACCGAACAGGTGTTTTTGACCCCTCTATTTTAGAGAGTCGCCCAAGCCCAAAAGATGCAAAAGCGACAAGTATTAAAATTAACACCAAAAATATGTCATCTGGGATTATCCTTAAATTTACCTGGTTACTGGCCCTAATCCCCTTGATTTTTTCCATTATCTTCTGTATACTTGTCATTACTTTAGATTATAGGCGTTTTATAGATATTTACGAAATTTTTACACCATGGCAACACGAAAAGCCGGCGGATCCGCCAAAAACCTAACCGATTCAACAGCAAAGTACCTTGGTACCAAGCTTTATGCTGGAGAGACTGCAAAAGCCGGCTCTATTATTGTGCGTCAGCGAGGTACAAAGATTCTCGCAGGAGCCAATGTTGCTATCGGCAAGGACCACACACTCTACGCTCTCAAGGAAGGAATTGTAGAATTCTCTGAGA
>JBARNW010000105.1:0-1935 GCA_049641785.1 Minisyncoccia bacterium
GATGATTGCTTAGTTTCTATTTATATACTTGTCATATTAGAAGTTTATCTACACGTCCCTAGAAATGAAAGCAATCAACTGATAATTTGAGCAATAACCATGACAGATTTTAATAACAAAACTTCTACTGGGGTGAACGAGAAAAAATTCCTCATTACAACATCGTTACCATACATGAACGCATCTCTCCATATTGGGCATGCGTACGAGCTTGTTCTTGCAGATGTTATGGCAAGGTATCATAGACAAAAAGGAGAAAAAGTTTTTTTCCTTACGGGGGCTGATGAGCACGGAGACAAAATCATCGCCGCAGCTCAAAAAGATGGAGTGGGTCCACAGATGTTTGTTGACAAAAATGTCGCAAGATTCAAAGAGCTTATTGAAAAACTATCAATTACCAACGACGCTTTTATTCGCACGTCAGACAAAGAGCATCATTGGCCAGGCGCGACAAAACTTTGGCAGGAGATAGCCACATCTGGAGACATATACAAGGGGACATACAAGGGGCTTTATTGCGTTGGGTGCGAGGCATTTATAACGGAGAAAGAACTCGTTGATGGAAAGTGTCCGCATCATGCTACTGCTCCAGAAAATATCGAGGAGGAAAATTATTTCTTCAAACTATCAAAATATGCTCCTGAAATTAAACGATTACTGGAGAGTGGCGACTTAAAAGTTACACCAAAAAGCAAAGCGCGAGAAATGCTCGCCTTGATTGAAGGGGATATTGGAGACGTAAGCATTTCTAGGCCAGACCGCACGATTCCATGGGGGATACCTGTACCGGATGACTCATCACAGCTAATGTATGTGTGGTGCGACGCGCTTTCAAATTATATTTCTGCGCTTGGCTATGGACGCGCAAATGATGAAAACTTCCGAACATTATGGCCAGCAGATGTTCAAGTCATCGGCAAAGATATAGCGCGTTTCCATGTTATTCTTTGGACCGCAATGCTCCTTTCCGCAAAGCTTCCAATCCCTAGCGAATTTTTTGTGCATGGTTTTATCACGTCAGCAGGTAAAAAAATGTCGAAATCTATAGGGAATGTCTTGTATGCGGAGGATTTTATAGATGAATATGGTGTAGATGCTCTACGTTATTACCTTGTTCGCGAGATCTCTCCTATTGATGATGGTGACATGACTAATGAAAAATTCAAGGAGGTATACAACGCAAACCTTGCAAACGGGATTGGGAACCTTACATCCAGGACGCTCAAAATGGCTGAACAATATTTCAACGGAGTTGTTACAGGGAGTTCTAATCTTGTGCCATCATTTCGTACAAAAGTCACAGTTATGGAAACATCCGGCGATATTCCTGGTTTGAACATTCCTTATGTCGTAACAAACGATATTTTGCCTCGCTATCATAAATATATGAGTGATGGCGAAGTGAATAAAGCAGCAGATGTTATTTGGGAGCTCGTTGGATATTTAGATCAATTTGTTACCGACTATGAACCATTCAAGCTTGTAAAGAGCGACAAAAAGGCAACTGAAAACATTCTTTGGGGGCTCTTGTACGGTCTGCATAATATTGGTCAGATGCTTACCCCTATAATGCCTAGCACCTCTGAAAAAATTGCGCATCTTGTTGGTTTTTCAGCTGATAGCGCAGGCGAAATAGTTTTTAATGCAAATACTCCAGAGGAACCGCTCTTTATGCGTAAATAATAATGGAAAAGCTCCCACTATTTTTTGATATTCACGCGCATGTAAATGATACAGCTTTTGATGAAGATCGAAATGCTGTGCTTGCTCGTATGCGCGAAAAAAATGTTTTCGCTATTATGGTAGGTACTGATTACAAGACATCACAGGGAGCAGCAATGATGGCGTCGTTTGTTGATGGTGGAGTATATGCATCTATAGGGGTGCATCCCATAGACGACAATGGCGCACTTTTCCGGGAACCATTTTTTAATG
>JBARNW010000007.1:0-2733 GCA_049641785.1 Minisyncoccia bacterium
GAAGAGGATGAGCAGATGCCGGAGAGGATGCCGTATATTGTAATCATCCTCGATGAACTCGCGGATATCATGCAGACATACCCACGCGAGCTCGAAAGCGCGATCGTACGTCTCGCACAGATGAGCCGCGCTGTGGGCATACACCTCATACTCTCTACTCAGCGACCATCTGTGAATGTCATTACTGGGCTCATTAAAGCAAACGTACCGGCGCGTGTGGCGCTCCAGGTGGCTTCACAGATTGACTCTCGAACTATTTTGGACGCGTCTGGGGCGGAAAAACTTCTTGGTGCTGGTGATATGCTCTACATATCTGGAGAAATGTCGAAGCCTACACGTATCCAGTCTGCATTTATGTCTGAGACTGAGGTAAAAGCGGTTGTTAAATATTTGGTGAACCTACCAACAGACGGCCTTCCTGATACTGATGAGATAAATCTCTCAAGTGGTAGTATCAGCAATGAGAGGGATCCACTCTTTAGCTCTTCTTTTGACAATGAGGAAGGTGGTAATGATGATGACGAGCTGTATGAGGATGCGCGACAAATAGTTATAGAGGCTGGTAAGGCATCTACTTCGTACCTCCAGAGGCGCCTCAAGGTGGGCTATGCGCGCGCTGCGCGCCTAATGGATATGCTTGAGGACAGGAGCGTTATTGGTCCTGGTGATGGTGCAAAACCTCGCACAGTGCTAGAGAAATCTGGGTCAGAGACTGCGGTAGAGTAATCAACAAATGGAAGGCAGAAAATTAATAAAATGGGTGGTTGGAGGACTGGGAGTCGCTCTTATAATCGGCTATTCTTTTTTTGTGCTTAATGATTTTGTGTATGGACCGAGAATTATAATAAGTAACCCGCTAAACGGATATTCAACCACTACCCCAGCCATAATGGTGCAGGGACGCATAATTCATACAAATAACTTGACGATAAATGACGCGCAAACTGCTGTTGACCTTGACGGTAATTTTCATAGTCGATTGATACTAGCTCCTGGGTATAATATAATTAAAGTTACCGCTAAAGATAACTATGAGAGGGTGGTAGAAAAAACAATTGAGATGGTGCTCGTGATGCCAGTGCAGAATTTCGCTACAACAACAGCGACAAGTACGATTAATAATTTTTAATAAATATTACGACCATCTAGTTTAAAAAAGGGGGTGGTAAAATCATTATGGCATTAGCAAAAAAGAAGGTATCTGAGAAAAAAGAAATTGGTGGGAATATTGAGGATACAATAAGGGCAATTCAGGCGAAGTTTGGAGAGGGTGCCATTATGAAACTTGGTGACAAGCCGAAGGTTGGTGTGGATGCTATTTCGACAGGCTCTATAGGGCTCGACTATGCCCTTGGAGTCGGCGGTCTCCCCCGCGGACGCATCGTTGAAATATTTGGACCAGAATCATCAGGGAAAACAACTCTCACTCTACATGTGGTTGCGGAGGCTCAAAAGATGGGCGGTATTTGCGCCTTCGTGGATGCTGAACATGCGATGGACCCCGAATACGCAAAAAAACTTGGGGTAAATATTGACGAACTCCTCATCTCGCAGCCAGACAACGGCGAGCAGGCGCTTGAAATCGTGGAGAGTCTCGTACGCTCTGGTAAAATGGATGTCATCGTCGTAGACTCTGTTGCAGCGCTCACGCCAAAGGATGAGATTGAGGGCGATATGGGCGCGCACCATGTTGGCAAGCAGGCTCGTTTGATGTCGCAAGCTCTACGCAAACTGACAGCAATAGTGGCTCACTCAAAAACAATAGTTATTTTTATCAACCAAATCCGCATGCAGATTGGTGTGATGTTTGGCAACCCTGAAACTACTCCTGGCGGAAAGGCTCTGAAGTTTTATACATCGGTACGTCTAGATATTCGACGCATTGCGCAAATTAAAAAAGGAGAGGAGGTTGTTGGTAGTCGTACGCGCGTGAAAGTTATTAAAAATAAAGTTGCCGCACCATTTAAGCAGGCTGAATTTGACCTTATGCATGGCAAAGGAATTTCGCAGGAGGGAGAAATTTTAGGACTTGGAGAAAAGTTTGAACTTCTACAGAAATCGGGTTCATCATACTCGTATGGAGATACCAAAATTGGCCGCGGATATGACTCAGCATGCACATTCCTAGCAGATAAAGAAAACAAGGCGATACGCGCTTCCCTACTTAAAGAGATTCGCGCGAAGCTGAAAGATGTGGAATAATACCATTCCAAACTAACCTCTTCGCATTCCGTCCAAAATACCGGCTACAACTTTGAGAAAAATTTTTGATGAATCTCGATTCACTTCAAATTTTTCTCTTTGTCTCGCTCGATAATTTTGACGAAATACACGAAGGACTTAATTGGAGATGGTATAAAAAAGACCAAGGTTTCCCTTGGTCTTGAATTACTCATACATTTTTGAGATTAATTATTCTGATGCAAATCAGCGTTAAGGATTGATTCCCCGTTCTCGAGCTTTTTTGCCGACTCAATATTGCGAGCCGTACGCACTACTTCGAGAAGCCCAGTCATGCTGTTACACCGAAACGTAACTGCATTAATACCCGCAAGTTGCGATGCTTTAGTCCATACCCCAAACAATGGATGTCCTTCGACATTGATCTGAACCTTTGAAGAAGCCATCACAGCTGTTTCTGCTGCAATAATGACCGCGTCGCCGACAGGAATACCGAGTGCTGAGTTTACTTCTAGCAAGCAATTGCGACCGATTGAAATCGGCACGCTATTG
>JBARNW010000047.1:0-1796 GCA_049641785.1 Minisyncoccia bacterium
ACAAAACGACTGTAGAAAAGCTCTGGCACTACAATACATCGGTGATACCAACCTATACAACGGAGATTCTTGAATTTATGGAATTAATTGAGCAAGGGGAGTAAGGGGTAGAATATCGAATGTGGAATATTGAATGGAAGAAATCTGCCTTTAGGCGGATTTCTTTTGATGAGTTATTCCACATTCTATATTGATGGGCCCGTTACTTTTTTGTACTCGTTGCGGTCTCTTTTGCCTCTGCTTCTTCGCGAGCAGCGCGGAGTTTCTTGAGCTGTGGAATGATGGTCTCGATATCCTCGGCACTCTTGAACCCGTAATAATTTTCTTCCCAAATATTTAGGGCGGGGAGTGTGTCACGTACACTGTAGATTGATTTCATTGTGTTCACCACTGATAGGTCTAGATTGTAGTCAAAAGCATAGATACGGAGCTCTGGGAACTCCTGGCGGAGCTTTGTAAGCACATATCCTTCTCGCGCACATTCATCACAGTCTCCTGTATTTGAATAAAAATAAATGATTGTAATCGGCTTAACCCCGCATTTCTCCTGTACTTGTTTTACTAGTAAGTAGTCCTTGACCTGAAGGAGCGAGTAGTATTTTTTTAAACTAATTACTTCAGGGTTCTTTGCTCCGAGACTGTCTTCCATGTAGGAGAGTTTTTGTGCAAGCTCGTTTAGCTCCTCAGAAAAGGCTGATGAGTGGTCAAACGCTTTACACGAGGATTCCTTTAAGAGAGCAAACTGTGTTTCTGATGAAAGTATGTCCATCGATATATTGCTCTCAATAGTTTTTATTTCGGCAATACGTTGCGCAGAAAATTTGTTACTAATAATGAGCGCGCCAACAAAAACCGCCACCGTGATAGCAAACGCAAGTAGATATTTTTTTGAATCGATTGTTTTACGCATTACATTAGATACTACCGCCATTTCGTCCCTTTGGAAAGGGCGACATTAAAAACTGCTTTGGTAAACCATAGAGGAGCAATAAACCCATAAAGGACAATAAAATAAAGAATGCTCATTGAGGGACTGAAGCGCCCTTCTGCAAGCTTGACCCCATTCCAAATAATAACGAGCCCGATGCCAAAAAGCACATATGCTAGCAATACAATGAAATCGGTGTTTATGTAGAATGAATCAAAATTTGGGACCAACGCAGAGGTTCCCTTGATAGATATCTCGATTATCTTTGAAAATGACGAACGTATTGTATGGAATAGAATAAAACCAAAGTTATAGAGGAATACAAAAACACCAAAGAATGACAGCGGAAGTGCAATCATCCCAAGTATGCCGTACTCGCGCCTAAAGAGTATGAATCGATAATCGAGCGTGTTTTTCATAATGCCATACGCCCAGCGGAGACGCTGACGATAAAGCTTGTACAATGTGTCTGGTGTCGTTGTGTGCACGTGCGCTGTATGAATGTTTCGTATACGCATATGATGCGTTTGCATACGAAGCGCAAACTCCATATCCTCCGTGTTGTGAGCGTGTTTATAAAGGCCTATTTTTTCGAATACAGCACGCCTGAAGATAGAGAAAGGTCCGGGCGTGACATATATCGCATCCAGTGGCGAAAGGATGCGTTTTAAAAACGCGCCAGCGTGGTATTCGGTCTTCTGCATTTTTTGAAGTATTGTCTTTGGTTCATGCACTATGAGCATCGGTGTTGCCGCCATCATATCTGGGTCTTCGTTGAAGGCCTCTGCTATCTCTAGAAGAGCATTTTTTTCTACAAAAGAATCAGCATCAAGGCATCCTATAATCTCGGAAGTAGACTCTTGTATTC
>JBARNW010000067.1:0-2998 GCA_049641785.1 Minisyncoccia bacterium
ATCGTACCCTGGCTTAGGGAACAATTACAAAATAACTGTTATGGTTGAGGGTTCGTTCTATTCCTGTGGTGGTGACTACTATGATGGAGATTCTAGTGATGCGACATTTAGTATTGTAGCTGGGCAAAACAATATTCCGAGAGCTGTTCCTATCACTACTATTTCAGTACCTGCCACCCCCACTTCTGTTAATGGAGGAGAGTATGGTAAAGAAAATACAGCACTCTCTTTGACGAATCAAATAACGGCCTTGCAGGACAAACTGCACAAGACCACCGATGAGGCCGTACGAATTTCGTTAGCGGCTCAAATTACTGAGTTAAAAAATCAATTGCGCGCCCTTGAAGAGAAAAAAACTGCCGTATTAAAGCAAATCAAGGCTTTGGAGTACAAACTATATTATGCCAACGACGCTGCGGTGCGAGCATCTTTAGAAGCACAGATTATTGCGCTGGGAGGGCAGGTGCATACACCATCGACACCAACTATCCAAGATCAGATAAATGCTCTGTTGGAAAAAATCAATGCTTATCAGGATAAATTAAACAAGACTACCGACACTTCTGCGCGAGATTCATTGACGGCGCAAATTGCCACATCCAAGGCGCAATTGCAAACACTTCAAAGCAACTCATCAATGACGACCACCCAGACTACAACAAAAATGCCTTTGGACTCAGCCACCTCCACGACCTCAATTCCACAAACTCATGCTCTCACTGATAAGCCGACCACTACAACACCTTTTGGAGAACGCACCGCGGAAGACCTGCTAAAGCAAATTAATTCTCTGCAAGGTCAGCTGAATATTACAGCTGACATTTCAAAAAGAGATTATTTGATAAAATTAATCAGCGCTATGCAGACCAAAGTGCAACTGCTTCAGAATAATTAACCTTACTAGAACTTTGACAAAGTAGCATGTCCGGTGCTACTTTGTTTTTAGTATATGAATATTTCAAGAACAAAATTCGTTATTCTCTTCATCATTTCTGGGTTTGCTTTTCTTTTTATTACTACCTCACTTTTGGGAACAACAGGCCCTCGAGGCTTCCCTAAGCCCCCCGACTCTATCCTAAGAACCGGTGGCGACTCACCAATCGCATGGAAGAGTACTGTGCCCAGAATTATATTACCTATCAAGATTATTTTGATAGGACCTTTGGCTCTGCCTCAGATTAATTTTTTAAAAGAAGATCCGCCACCTCCATTTATTGGCATCTATCTAATTTTCTACTGGTCTATTCTTGCCTTAAGCATTCATTATCTCCTCGGTAAATTAAAACGCTCATAACTGTTTATAAATGCTATACTAGCATTTATAAACAGTACTGTGACACACAACGAGGCACACTCAAATACTTTTGGATATAAGCTCAACTGGCTTCGCGCTGCAGTCCTAGGCGCCAACGACGGCATCGTCTCCACTGCGGCACTTGTGGTTGGCGTAGCTGGGGCATCCAACACTTCAGGCTTTATTATTACTGCGGGTATCGCTGGCATCCTTGCGGGAGCGCTTTCTATGGCTGTCGGTGAATACGTGTCGGTAAGCACACAAAGAGACACTGAGCGGGCACTCATTGCGAAAGAAAAATATGAACTAAAAAATGAACCTGCGCACGAACTAGATGAACTCATTTCACTCTATGAGACAAAAGGTTTAACTCACACGACGGCAACTCAGGTTGCACAGGAGCTTACTGCACGAGACGCTTTTGCTGCCCATGTTGACGCAGAACTTCATATCGACCCAAACAACCTAACAAACCCATGGCACGCGGCAATCGCATCTGCAACCTTTTTTTCTGTAGGAGCAATAATTCCTTTGTTTGCAATAATTCTTCCACCGCCAACTTTGCGTATTGCGGTCACCTTTATTGCAGTCTTTGTTGCATTGGTGATCACGGGATCACTAAGCGCGCTCGCAGGTGGCGCAAGTAAAACCCGCGCGACCATACGAGTTGTACTCGGCGGGGTGCTTGCAATGGTGATAACCTTCGTTGTTGGTAAGCTTTTTAGTGTTGCAGTTATGTAGCATTCTTGACGCAAGTGTTGACCTACCAAAAGCTTGACTTTTATATTTAGGTATGCTAGACTAATTCTACAAAAGTAGTAGGAATAGGTTGTAGGAAGATGTCGATTTTCACACACTGGTAGTCTGTCGCTATATTTTGTATATTAGTAGGTTAAATAAATAAATTTTATGAAAGGAACAATTAAGAAGGTTACTGACAAAGGTTTTGGTTTTATCACAGCAGAAGGTATGGAGAAGGATCTTTTCTTCCACGCTAACTCACTCGTAGGTACATCATTTGATGATATCCGCGAAGGTGATGAGGTTACATTCGAAACTGAGGATTCTCCAAAGGGAATGAGCGCAGTAAACGTAGAGCGTGTATAGTCTTTAAAAGGACATACTAAAATAAAAAAACCACCTTCTTAAAAGAAGGTGGTTTTTTTATTTTGGTACTAATTATATCTTTCTGTACATAGCCCTAATATGAGCCATTATAACACTGGTAGCTGACTTGAGTTCCTCACGCGTTGGTTGAACACGACCACAATTTTCACCAAAAAGGTCCTCGCGTGTTATTGGCTTACCGTAAGAGACAGATATTGAATGCGTACGACCAAAAAAATCTTTTGGACCCATCCCATGATGACCATGGATGGCTACAGGGACTAGTGGTCGTCCTGTGCGCCAAAGGAGGTATGCGACACCTGGCTTACCATCTCCAATGTGTCCATCGCGCGTTTTACCACCCTCTGGGAATATGCACACGCTCTTCCCGCACTCAAGGATTTTAATATGGTGCTTGAGAGCTTCTTCGTAATCCCCTGTTCCGACAGTAACAGGATAGGCCCCCCAGAGCTTGAAAAAAGTGCCACCATAAAAAAACTTAATAAGCCCCTTTTTTTCATAAAAGGCTCTTTCCCGCGCTAGGTAAAACATAGGCATTAATGGCGAAAAAGGTCTAAGTGTCGCTGGAATAAGGAT
>JBARNW010000069.1:0-2481 GCA_049641785.1 Minisyncoccia bacterium
TCACTAACGATTCCAACAATACCAACTGGACCCGCTACATCCTGAAAATCTGCCTGACCTATGAATATATTTTTTAAAAATTCAAAGATACCAATCGTCATCGCATAAGTCATCTCTGAGGTAGTGAGAAGTCCCGCAAAAAATGCTTCGTGAATCGGAAGTTTAAGAATACCTATAATATCCATTGAGATACCTATTGCGCGGCGCCCGTCCACAATCCCTTCTTCGCTTTGTAGCGCAATTGTTTTGGTTTCTGCACCACGAAGGTAGCTAAGGTTTATCTCATTATGCGAAGATATAAATTCTTGCGTAGCATCTATACCCGGATTTGTGATGCTGTCTGACCCAGAACTAATATCTACAATAATGTCGCCACCCTTAAGGCCTGCTTCCTGCGCAGGAGATGATGGTAATACTTGAGTAATTGTAAGGCTTGGGTTTTGTACGCGAGCGCCGTACTTAGTGTCATCCACAGAATGAGGAAGTCCGACTATAAATCCTAGACTAATGAGCAACCACGCAAAAAGCAAATTAAAAACAACCCCAGCAGAAATGATCCACGCCTGCACATGTCGTTTCTTGTGTGACAAACTGCGTGATGAGTCTACCCCTCTCAATGACTCCTCGTTTGGATCCTCTCCAAAAATCTTTACAAATCCTCCAATAGGAAAAGCATTTATAGAATACACCGTCTCCCCTATTTTCTTCTGAAAAAGGCGTGGTGGGAAACCAAGGCCGAATTCATCAACTCGCACACCTGCGCGTTTTGCAGCAATAAAATGCCCCAGCTCGTGCACAAGGATCAGTGCGGCTAATATAATGATGAATAAAATGATAGACATATGGATAGAATATCGAATGTTGAGGGAATGCCTTGGGACAAGGAATACTGAATTAGAAATTAGTTTATTCTATCTTCAATATTCTAAATTCTACCCTATTCGCCCATTATTTCCTTTTCTTTCTTTTCGCCAATAGATTCAAGGGCTACATTTGCCTCGTCGACAAGCTTTTGCAAATCCTCAAGCGCGCGAGTTTTTTCATCCTCGCTCATGGCGCCTTCGCGCTCAGTCGCAATAATATCGTTCTTTGTTTTCTCGCGCTCCCCTTTTACCGTAATACGCGCATCCTCAACCTTATCACGCACGATCTTTGTAAATGCTACACGACGCTCTGTCGTAAGCGGTGGAAAAAAAATACGAAGACCGGAATCATCGGTGGAAACTGAAATGCCAAGGTTTGCTGCATTGATTGCCTTTTCAATCTCTTTGCCGTTTGCCTTCTCCCAAGGAACAATCCGGAGTGTGCGCGCATCTTCGTTGGCAATAGTTGCCACATGCTGAACAGCTAGGTGTGCGCCGTACGACTCAATGAAAATCCCGTCAAGAATCGCGCTCGATGCGCGGCCAGTATGGATAGCGGAAAGCTCTTTACTCAAGTGCTCAGCCACATCCCCCATCTTCTTTTTGAATCCCGAAAAATCGTATGTCATATGTGCGATAGTCTAGCAAGAAATAGCGCTTAATTCAATACTTGCAACATGACTACAATGTCACAGCTAGATGCTCGAGAAGCATTTTGGGTGATGAGCCACGGTCGGCGATGTAAGTTTTTGCTTTGAAAATCTCGCGAAAAATATTTGCAGTGCTAGTTTGTCCGCGTCCAAGAGTCTGCGGCTGAGCCGTCAAATCTGCTGATTTAGACCCTGCTGAGTCAGCCGTTCTTGTATATAAAATGCGCTCTATGTGGTCAAACATACGACGGAATAGCTCACGGTCAACAGTTTCACCTATTTTCTTTTCGGCAAGTTTTTTTGCCATTGCAAAGCGCTCTTCTAGACTAGTATTAATGAATTTTTCAGCTAGTGCTTTTGCGTCATCCTCATACTCTATCTTCCCAGAAACTACAAGTACGCGAGAGAGCAGTGTTGGCAGGAGAGCTTCAGCGCGCGGAAGAATGATAAAAAAGTGCGTGCCTGCGGTCGGTTCTTCAAATGTTTTCAAAAGTGCGTTTTGGGCCTCGCGCGTAAAGGACTTTGTGCCAATAACAAAAATTTTGCGAGAAGAGCCAAAGCCAGAGCGTGCCTGCGCGCTTTTGAGAGAGCGCGCTTCATCAACGCCAAACGACTCGTGGTGTTGAACAACAAAATCAGGATTGCCCTGCGCATCTATGCCCAAATGTTTTGCGATAGCGACTGTAATAGCAGGAGCAACGATATCGTATGCACCCTCGATCACATGTGCATGATGCAAGTACCCTGTTCTTTTGTATTGTTCGAATATGTGGTCCATGGCGCTTAACTCATAGCGAGCTAAATTGCTTTTTAGGGGGTTGTGAGTGTGTCGACATGAAACACTTCAGACTTTTTTAAGCTTCAAAAAAGTCGTACCCTAAAAAGAATTTAGCGAGCGGTATTTATTTTTTCGCAAGGATGCTTTTCTTGTACGTGTCCAAATGTTCGAGGGCAATCCCTGTACCTTT
>JBARNW010000085.1:0-1640 GCA_049641785.1 Minisyncoccia bacterium
AGTCTTCGTATGTCTGGTACATTAGCTCTTGAAGCTAACCGCATTGTTTACATAACCCCTCGCCAGACATGTTTTTAAAAATACGCCCACTTTCTCATTGCCTTCACGTAATTCTTAGTGATAGCACCTATCCTCATATAAGGTCGTAGCCTGTGGGGTTTCTCACAACTTGAATATATCTACTCCGTTATCGGAGCTTTTCTTGTTGCTTCGTGCTTGTGTCCGTCGTATTAGTAATGTTCCTTAATAATTAAATAATAAGTATGAAAAATGAAATTGTGTTAGAAGAAAAGCGATATCCGTATGCCGAAGCGTATTCAATAGCCTTGGCTGTTTTGGAGGAGTTGAGACCGCATTGCTCACGAATTGAGATAGCTGGTTCTATCCGTAGAAAAAAGAAGTCAATCGGCGACATCGAGATCGTAGCGATTCCAAAGCCATATATCACAGGTGCTACCGAAAGTGGCTTAGCGCTCGTGGTGAACAAGTGGCAAAAGGCAAAAGGGAATATGGAGTACGGAAAAACAAAATACACACAAAGAATTTTACCAGAAGGAATAAAGTTGGATTTGTTCTTTGCTGACGAAACGAACTGGGGACTGATATTTGCAATGCGGACCGGGTCGGCTGATTTCAGCCATAAAGTCCTTGCTGACGGTTGGTCCAGACGTGGCTTCAAAAGTGTAGGCGGATATATCACAAGAGATGGGGAAAAGATTGATGTAAGGGAGGAAATCGATTTGTTCAGGATCGCAGGAGTGCTCTATAAGGAGCCGGAGGAGAGGAATTTGGAGTTGGCAAAGTAGCATAAATTTACAACAGGGTTATCATTGTGTGATTTTGTGTGGAAACTCATCGTGAGACGTGTTGAATTATCCAGCAGTATTGGCTATTATTTGTTCACTATGACAGGAGGAGTAATCTACCCAACTAAAAAAGAAATCTTAGAAGAATTGTATGTCCCTACTCAAGAGATGTTTTTAGCGGTTCGAAAATGGAAACATCTTTTTTATAATGGGAAGTGGGCAACAACAAGTAATGTAGAAAAAAGTGAGAGACTTTATGGACTAATCTGTGCCATATGTGACGTTGTAAACACAGAACATCCACAATGGATAAGTACAACGAATGATTGGGGGTATGACCCAGTACTTAAAGCAGTTTATGTAGACAGCACAAACCCTTCAGTGCTATCCGCTTTGTATGAGCTAGGTAGGCACATTTTAGGTGAATCAGAACTGCAAGTTAGCAGGTTCTCTGTTGGCGTATTTGCAAAATGCTTTCCGACAAGATATGAAAAACTTGTATGGGAGGATAATATGCCGGTCCACGAATAATTGGTGAAGAAATTAAAAGACATATGACAAAAACTTCCACCATAACACCATCTGAAATTGTGATTTCTGAAGATCTGCGAAAACTTTCGCAGTGCATAGTTAATATTAAAAGAATAATCGAGGCTCATTGTGTGGAACCTATCGATGAAGATAAAGATCTTAGCCATACATTTTATGAACCAGAAATACTTAAGTTGTCTGAACTACTCAGAACACCAATAGGGACTTCAATTCTCCCAGACCAAGACGTACTATTAGCATCTCTGGCAGATGACATGTTGCTCAATAAGGGAAAAACTGAAC
>JBARNW010000086.1:0-2775 GCA_049641785.1 Minisyncoccia bacterium
GCTCCATAAATGGATGATAGTCTGGGTAGGCGAGTGTCACTTTATATTGGCCGCCTTTTGAGCACTTGAGGCCCGCCTTATATCTGTCTGGAAGACCAGCAAGCTCATCGTCATTTACCAGGATGTAATCTTCGTACGCATTGATATTTTGGTGAAATTCGTTTGAGAGTTTTGCGAGACGTTGAGAGAGTACTTTGACTCTTATTTGTTGTTTTTCTGGCAAATCAAAACCAAGGCGCCTGTAGTTAAGGAACATATCATGAAAAAGCTTCTTGCTCTCACTGTCCAGAATTTTTTGTTCTTTTTGCCACGCACCCTCTTTGTAATCTTTGAGCGCCAGCCATATTTTTGGGTCGCGCTCGATTGCAATCATCTTATTTTGGATTGTATCAATTGCACGCTTCGCAGCATCACGCACAGTTTTTTCTGGCGAAACATTTTGCAGGAGGTCAATCTTTAAAATTGTTTCCGAGATGCCGTAGTCTGACGCTTCAAGCGCATAGATGGTGTTTTCAAAATTTCGATTAAATGCTGGGATTTTCTTGATTGCCAAAAGACGAGCTTTTTTCTCGGCGAGGATTTTTGGCGCAAGAACTTTAATATCCAATGCGGACCATTTTGTCCAAGCAAAATCTCCCGGTGTGTAGGACGCGCGTTTCATGGGGTAATCGTATCATATCGCACGATATACAACGAGAGAAATGAGCGCAAAGAATATTGCCACATAAAAAAGATATTGCGCGACAACAAGAAAAACGGCGATGTTCCAGACGGCATATAGGAGCAACGCTCCGACACCGAGCGACTGCGAGATCATTTTAATTTTGCCTGCGTTCTCCGCTTGAATTGTTTTTCCATAATACCTTTTTTGCACATATGCGCTTGCAATAAGGGTGAGTTCTATTGCAACGATGGCGAATACAATACCCCAACTATTGTAGCGTGGGACGAGAATGATAACGGCTGTAGAGATAAGGAGCTTGTCAGCGAGAGGGTCAAACATTTTACCAAAAGTTGAAACAAGGTTTCGAGTGCGCGCAAGCGACCCATCTATTGCATCAGAAAATGCTGATATAAAAAAGAGCGGGAGCGCAACAGAATAGCTTCCAGCCCATAAGAAATATCCAATGAACGGCACGCTTGCAAAGCGAAGCCACGAAACAATATTCGGCGTCATCCAGTGTGGAATGAGGAGAAGAAGCGTTCTTGCTAGGATTTTGTCTGTAATAGTAAGTCTATGGTGCATAAGCATAATTGTAGCAAAATATAAGGAATTATGATAAGGTAATTTTGTTTCAGATATAGAAATTTGAAATATTTTAGAGACGTGGCTGAGCTGGTCCAAAAGAAATAGACACCTCAGTGCTTCTAATAGAGTCCAAGCGTAAGACGATAAATACCGCAAATAATAAAATCTGGAGACGTGGCTGAGCTGGTCGAAGGCACCTCACTGCTAACGAGGCAGGGTAGCAATACTCTCGCGAGTTCGAATCTCGCCGTCTCCGCCAAAATTCGGAATCAGAAGAAACGGACAAAGCGGGGTCGCGCCGAAGGCGCGACACTAATGCATTCCCCCCGCCGAATCCAGAATCCAAAAGGGTTTTCCACGCTCCGCGCGGTTCAAAAAGTACGGTTCGGTCCAGAATTTTAAAGTTCGAACCGACTTTTTTGAATTCACGAAGTAATTCTTCGGGAATTCCCTCGTTTGCCAATTCCATATTGTGTATATTGGCTTTTAAAAAACTATCAGTAAGTTCGAACCGATTATGAGATTTTTCATCAAAAACCGATAATTTCTCTTTGAGAAGCTGTTTGGAGCTCACTAACGCACTTTTAACATCACGATACTCTTCTAGTGAAAGTGCGTTCTCTAAATATGCCGACATAAGCTTCTCAATTTTTGCATCCAAAAGAGAAATTTCTTGTTTAGTTTTTTGAGAAAAAATCTCACTCGATTGGGTTTCGGATGATTGTTCTTTTTTGTTTTCTTCAATCATCCATTCCGCCCAATCGAGAGGCAAAGAAACTTTTTTGATAACCTCTCGTATTTGAGAAGTGACGAGTTCCTCGCGAATATATTTTTGTGTGCAAGGATTTTTTCGTTTGGTGCAGCGGAGATAATTGTGACCTTTCTGCTGTTCGATAGTAATAAAACATCCGCACTCACCACAACGAAAAAATCCGCGGTAAATATACGGCTTCAAACCTTTGCTGTGTGGTTTGGATTTTCGCGCGGTCACTTCTTGGACCGTATCAAAAAGTTTCTTTGACAAAATCGGCTCGTGCTTTCCTTCAAATATTTCGCCGTTATACCGCATCAGTCCCGTATAGATGGGATTGCGAAGTATTTGCTGATAGTTCGACAACGCAAGCGTGCCTCCGCTTTTTCGCATCAATCCAAGTCCGTTAAATTTCTCACGAAGCTCTCTCAAAGTGAAGTTGCCTGTTGCATATGCCTCAAATGTTTTCTTGATGAGGATAGCATTATCTTTATCAACAACAATCTTTCCACCCTCATTCCGATATCCAAGAGGAGCCATTTGAGGCCATATACCATCCTTCACTTTGTTCCTATGTCCGCGCTTAATGTTCTCACTTAGGTTATCAACGTAATACTTGGATTGAGAAAAAGCGATTGAAAGCATAAACTTGCCCTGCGGTGTCGGATCAAACCAAAAAGTTGAGAATTTTAGATCTTGAATAATTCCAGTATCAACGAGGTAGATAACTTTCCCGCCGTCTACCGAGTTGCGCGCAAGTCTATCAGGATGCCAC